>CAZGTW010000061.1:5490-8067 GCA_964528815.1 uncultured Actinomycetota bacterium
GTTTAAAAAAAGATAGAAAATTTGCGGTGTCAATTTGTATTATCAATTTGACTAAATTGCCTGATTAATATATAGTTTTCATGGTTTTTTTCCAGAAAGGGATTTTTATGCCTATTTATACATATAAGTGCAAAAATTGTGAAAAGGAATTAGAGAAATTCAAGTCCATGAACTCAAACGGTTCAGAGGTCTGCGATGAATGCGGCTCTGAAGCAGTAAGGGTCTTTTCTCCTGCCGGCATTATTTTTAAGGGTTCAGGTTTTTATACAACTGATTATAAATCAGGTTCAAGCAAAGCTAATTTGAATACCGGCGCAAAAAGCCAGGAGAGCAGCCAGCAAAAAAGCGGGCACCCGGAAGCTTCTTCAGGCAGTTCCGGTTCCGATAAAGCAAAAGATTCCAAACCTGCAACAGCCGGCAGTTCGCCAGGCTCCACAGCTCCTAAAGGTCAATCAGAAAAATAATATTCTTTTAAAAAAACACACTGATGCAGTTTTATTATTGTCAGCAATAAAGTTATAATTACTCCATGATTTTTATTGTAATTCTATCTGTAATATTAATATGGCTGCATGTTTCAAGCCTCAGGTTTATAATAAAATCAAATACTGATGCAAACATCATAGCTGAAGCCCAAAAGCTTGAAGGGGATATACCTGATGAAGAGAAAGAGTTCTCATTCAGGTCCGGACCCGGAATCATGTCACTTGCACTGATTATTTTTTTAAACCTTATTGAAATCGGGTATTTTGTTGCATGTGTCTACATTTTTAATGGACTGCTGATAATAATTGGCGCATCTGTGCTTGCAGGCTATACGATTTACTCTGCAATAAAATTCATACCAAGCATGAAAAGGTTCTATAACAAACCATCAGAGTACCTTAAGGAGAGAACCTCGGGACTTGAAAATATTCTCAACTTTGTTATGACTTCGCTTGAGATTATTTTCTGCATATATGTTCTTGTAAGGGCAGTTCTTGAGTCCGGGCTGCTGGAAATGCTATAAAATTTGTATGTTTTGGCCAAATGGACTTTTTAAGTAAGATTTAGTTGCTGGAGGGAAACCTGACAGAAGAAGTAATAAAAACAGGAGAAGAATATACCGGGGGAGAAATTTTTCCCGGTAAAAACAGCATGCATATTTACTCTGTAAGCGAGCTCAACCTTGATATCAAAAAAAACCTGGAATCAAGTTTTTCTGAAATATGGGTCGAGGGTGAAGTCAGTAATTACTATTGCCATAACAACAGGCACTTTTACTTTGACCTGAAAGATGAATCCTCAAAGATCAGGGTAGTGATGTTTTATGAGTCCAATAAGAACCTTGTCTTCCAGATTGAAAACGGCCTCCATATAATTGTCAGCGGTTATATTTCTTTGTATGAAAAAAGGGGAGAATACCAGCTTGTTGCATTATCTGTCAGGCCCGCAGGCAAAGGGGAGCTCATACTTGCTTATGAGCAGCTAAAGGCCAGGCTGGAAAGTATGGGGTATTTTGATGCAAATGCAAAGAAAAAGCTTCCGCTGCTTCCCGGCACCATAGGAGTCGTTACATCTACCGGAGGCGCAGTAATCAAAGATATGATAACGGTTCTTTCAAAACGGTTTGAAAATTTTCACCTGATAGTAAAAAACGTAAACGTAGGGGGGCCGACGTCCCAGGAAGAGGTGTGCCAGGCAATTGACGACCTCTGCAGTTATGGAGTGGATGTAATTATAATAGCAAGAGGCGGCGGCTCTCTTGAAGATATGTGGGCATTCAATACGGAAATGGTAGCTGATAAAGTATTTAAATGCAGCACCCCTGTTATATCAGCTATTGGCCATGAAACAGATTTTACTATCTGTGATTTTGTTGCAGATGTAAGAGCAGCCACTCCATCTGTTGCTGCACAGGTAGTTATACTGGATAAAAAAGAAATAACTGACAGGATAAATAAAATCGTCTCTGTTTTGAAAAAACATGTTGAAAACAGGCTTCTTTATTGCCAAAAGGAACTGGAATCAGTCACCGCCAGGAAAGTCTTTAAAAAACCAGTCTCATTGCTTTTGGAAAGATGGCAGGAGCTTGAAAATAACTGGAAAAGTCTTTTATCAGCTACTGCTGTAAGTATGGAAATGAAGAAAAGCCGGCTGGCTTCCATAATAGCATATATAGATGCAGGCAGGATAAAAGGAAAGCTCAAACTGCATGATTCAAATATAATGAAACTCCGTTACATACTTTTTTCGGATATAAATAAGAATATCGAAGCGCTTAAGAACAGGATGTCACTGCTTGTAAAAGACCTGCAGTCAAACAGTCCTGTGGTTGTCCTGGAAAAAGGTTATGCATTTTTATTTAAAAAAGGTACCCGCAAAGCAGTTAAAAGCATAGCTGATATTGAAACGGGCCAGGAGGCTGAAATAATCCTGAATGACGGTATTCTCTTTGCAAAGATATTGAATAAGATAAGTAAAAAATTTGGAATAGAGGTATAAAGTGAATGATGAAATTGAAAAAATGACATTTGAACAGGCGCTTTCAAATCTTGAAAGCATAGTAAAAGAGCTTGAAGATGAAAAAATCCCTCT
>CAZGTW010000062.1:0-7931 GCA_964528815.1 uncultured Actinomycetota bacterium
GGCTTAGATAATACAATTAAATTAAATTTTAAAAAAAGAGGAGCTTAAAGTGGCCGCTAAAAATTTAAAGAATTACATAGACGGAAATTGGTCCGAGGCAGAAAATACAGGTTATATTGAGGTGGAAAACCCTTCCACAGGAGAAATCATTGCACAAGTCCCGCTTTCAACAACCGATGAGGTAAATAAAGCAATCGATGCAGCAGAAAAGGCATTTAAAACCTGGAGATTTACACCAGTCTCAAGAAGGGTGCGCTACCTTTTTAAGCTTAATGAAATGCTAAGAGATAATGAAGAATTAATAGCCAGGACCCTGGTTGAAGAAATGGGCAAATCCCTTACAGATGCACGGGCCGAAATGAAGAGGGTCTATGAAAATATCGAGGTTGCATGCGGGATGCCAGTGCTCCAGCAGGGCGATAAAATTATCGGTAGCTCTTTTGATATGGATGGCGAGGTTCTTAGGCTGCCGCTTGGTATATTTTGCATGATTGCTCCTTTTAATTTTCCGGCAATGGTGCCATTCTGGTTCTTGCCATACGCAATAGCTACAGGAAACACTTTTATAATAAAAGCTTCCAAGCAGGTGCCTATGACCATGCAGCTGATTACAGATTTTATAGACAAATGCAAACTGCCCCCCGGGGTATTTAACCTGGTTAACGGCGACAAAGCAGTCGCTGATGCTTTTATGGACAGCCCCAAGGTCAAAGGGATTTCAATTGTGGGCTCAACATCGACATGCAGGATAGTTGCACAAAGTTGTGCAAAAACCAACAAACGTTTCCAGGCAATGGGAAGCGCTAAAAACCATCTTGTTGTAATGCCTGATGCAAAACTTGGTGATGTTGTGAGGAATATGACCACATCCTGTTATGGTTGTGCAGGGCAAAGGTGCATGGCTTCATCAGCTATTATAGGCATAGGGGACATGTATAAAATTATGTGCGAAAGATTTATTGAAGATTCAAAACATGTAATCATTGGAAATCCGCTTGACCCGGCTATTGCAGAAGAGACGATGCTTATGGGTCCAGTAATCTCACGAAAAGCCAAAGAATTTATTTTATCGATGATTGAAACCGGGGTAAAAGAGGGTGCAAAACTGGCCCTTGACGGCAGGGGTAAAGTAGTTAAAGGGTTCGAAAAAGGTTACTATATCGGGCCGACCGTATTTACAGATGTAAAGCCCGGGATGGAGATACATAAGACTGAGATTTTCGGGCCGGTTGTAGTAATTCTTTATGCTAAAGACCTTGATGAAGCAATAAAAATAATAAATGACCATGAGTACGGAAATGGCGCATCAATATATACCCAGAACGGTTATTATGCCAGGAAATTCAAGCTTGAAGTTGACTGCGGTATGATAGGCGTAAATGTGGGTATTCCTGCACCTGTGGCATACCTGCCTTTTGGAGGCCTTAAAGATTCACAATTCGCAGATATAAAGGCACAGGGCAAGGCAATTATTAATTTCTTTACTGAAGATAAGGTAATTACTGAAAGATATTTTACAGAAGACTGATTATTTAGATTAAGGCTCTGCTGCGGTAAAAAAAGTTTTAAAAATAAGCTATTAAAACAATTTTTTAAAATTGAATATTATTCTTTCAAAGGAGATAGAAAATGAAAAAATATTCAGCTTGCCAGTATATTGTTGACTACCTTATAAAAAGCAAAATCCCATATGTCCCGGGAATTATTGGGCATGGAAACCTTCCTTTTGCAGATGCCCTGTTTGAAAGACAGGATGAGATAAGTTTTATCCAGGTTAAGCATGAGCAGTCTGCCACACACATTGCAGACGGATATTGCAGGGCCACCGGAAATCCACTGGCTTGTATAACTTCAGTAGGACCGGGGGCTATAAATACCCTGGTCGGCCTTGGCACGGCATATCATGATTCGATCCCGCTTGCAGTATTTACATCCAATTGCCCCACTTATATATTCCAGAAGGGGGCACTCCAGGAAATAGAAATGAATTCACTTTCAAGCTTTGGCACAATGGCAAATCCTGTGACAAAAAGGACATACCAGATAACAAATATAAGGCAATTGCCGAATACCCTTGAGACTGCATTCAGGCTGATGGTCTCCGGAAGGCCGGGGCCTGTTGCTATAGAATTGCCAATGGATATGCAGGCAGAATCTGTTCTTGACGAGCCCATGGACCCGAAAAAATATAATTTTTCTTCCAGGATACTTGGAGATATCGATTCAATTAACAAGGCTGCAGATATGATAATTTCAGCAAAACGGCCGGTTTTTTTAATTGGCGGAGGCGTTATACTTTCAGAGGCAACCAGTGAGCTGGTTGAGCTTGCAGAGTATATTGGCATCCCAGTAGTTACTACTGCACAGGGTAAAGGTGCAATACCGCAGGACCATGATCTAAATGGATATTATACAGGCACTTTTGCCTCTATCCCGGGGCTTGCATTGACAAGAGCTGCTGACCTTATAATTGCAGTCGGATGCAAGTTTACTGAATGGACGGCACAGTCTTATGTGCCCGGCAAGTCGTTTAATTTCCCGAAGACAAGACTTATACAGATAGATATTGATATGAGGGAGATAGGGAAAAATTATCCTGTAGATATTGGCATATTCGGTGACGCAAAAACCTGTCTTAAGGCAATCTTTGAAAAAATCAGGATTAAGGCCACAAAAAGGGACTACAAAAACAGCCCATATTTTAAGGAACTTGCAGAACTGAAACAAAAATGGCAGGATAAACTCAAAGAGTCTCGCGAGTCAAAAAATGTCCCTATCCGTTACTCGAGATTTTTTAGCCAGCTGCGGTCTGCTCTCAACAGAGATGCAATAGTACTTGGGCCCGCGGGCCATGCACAGGTAATATTATTCCAGGAATTTGATGTATACCAGCCGAGGACACATCTTACAACCGGTGCCTGGTCAACCATGGGCTGGTGCGTGCCCGCAGCAATAGGTGCAAAACTTGGAAAACCTGACAGGCAGGTTGTAGGAATATGCGGTGATGGTGATTTCCTTATGACATGCCAGGAACTTGCAACTGCTGTACAGTATAATATTCCTGTAATTTATTTTGTCCTTAACAATTACGGCTGGATAAGCATCAGGGACCTCCAGATTGTCAATTTCGGCATGGAGAGAAAATACGGGACGACCTTTATGAATTTTAAATCAGGAGAACTTTATAATCCTGATTTTGTAAAACTTGCGCAGTCATTCGGGGCATTTGGCATAAAAGCAGAGGGGCTTGATTCTATTGGGGACGCTTTAAAAGAAGCGCAAAAAAGCGGCAGGCCTTCATTAATAGAAGTGCCGATTGCCAGTGACTTTGCAAATTCAGGCGGTAATTACCTCGGCTATTCGGACATGCCCCTGCCCTGGTATAAAAAAGATGAGGGTAAAAAATAAATATCAAATTAAATTTAAATACATTTTATAAATTGTTGTATTGACACATAATAGAAAAGATAAAATATTAAATTTTTAAAGGAGGAAAAATTGAAAATAGCTATTGTCCTGGAAGTCGTAACCTGTGAAAAAGGTGATGATGTAATTGAGGCTTTAAAAGGCAGGGGCCATGAAATATATAATGCCGGGATGAAGAAAAAAGATGATAAGCCGGAACTTACCTATATAAATACGGGACTTCTAAGCGCTATCCTCCTGAATTTAAAATGTGTTGATTTTGTAATCGGGGGCTGCGGCACCGGCCAGGGATACTTTAATTCGGCACTTCAGTATCCGAACGTATTTTGCGGCCACATCTTAACTCCGCTTGATGCCTGGCTTTTTGCAAGGATAAATGCCGGTAACTGCATTTCCCTGGCGCTTACACAGGGTTATGGCTGGGCAAGCGAGATAAACCTGAAAAATATTTTTGACAAATTATTCAGCAATGAATTCGGGCTTGGATACCCTGAAAGCAGGATCGAGACCCAGGCACTTTCAAGAAAACGCCTTGCAGCAATTTCCAAAAAGACCCATCATCCCTTTCACGAAATAATCTCAACACTTGATGATGAGATTTTAAATCCTGTACTGCAGTTTCCTGGAGTAGTTGAGATGCTGGATATTGAAAGTAAGGAGCCCCAAATCAGGGATGCATTTAAAAAAAGGATTGCGGCGCTGAAATTATAGAGCCTGACTGGGATTTGCCTTATCAGGCAGAAATTTAAAAACAATTTTAAAGTAAAGATTGCTTTTACTTCTCTATGCCCTTACGGGCCTCTATTCCCTTTGTGTAATAATGCTTGACCTCTACCATCTCAGTTACAAGGTCCGCTGCATCTATTATCCGGTAATCTGCCTTTCGCCCGGTGAGCACAAGTTCAACATTGTCAGGCTTTGAAGAAATTATATCAAGAATATCCTGCACACTAATGAGCTTGAAGAATTCTGCTATGGTGATCTCATCAAGTATAACCATATCATATTTTCCTGAAGCTATGATCTTCTTTACATCAGCAAGACCCTTTTGTGCAGCTTCCACATCTTTTTCTGTAGCCTGGCGCCTGATATAACAGCCCCTGCCATACTGTTTGACTGTTATGCTGTCTTTTAATTTTGCCAGGCTGTCAAGTTCGCTGTATTTCATTCCTTTAACAAACTGGGCTATATAAACTTTCAGGCCGCATCCTGCTGCCCTCAGTGCAAGTCCAATTGCTGCCGTGGTCTTTCCTTTTCCATTGCCAAAGTAAAGATGAACATACCCTTTATCTTCAAGGTGCTGCTTAAAGTACTTTTTATTTTTTGAAATATCTTTGACTGTATCCGGGTTACCTGTCTTTTCTTTACTCTTTGGTTTAAATGTATTTTTTTCACTAATCATTTATCTGTTTCTGCCTTTGTATTTACTATTTTAATATTTACTTAAAATGATTCTCCTGTAACTATTCACTTTTTTGTGAAACCCCGGCTTCTCCAAAAGTGGCCATGCCATTCATGACTTTTATTGCCGCATCAGCAATGCTGATACCAAGTGCCGCCCCAGTACCTTCACCCAGCCTCATATCAAAATTAAATAATGGTTTTAATTTTAACTTTTCAAGCATGATTTTGTGGCCCTTTTCTACTGAAGAATGTGAGGCTATCATATAGTCCCTGCAAGCAGGGCACAATAGTTCTGCAATAAGTGCCCCTGCCCCGCTGATAAAGCCATCTATTACTACAGGAGTTTTAAATCTAGCACAACCAAGAATAATACCAGCAATTCCGCCAATTTCAAAACCTCCTACTTTTGAAAGCACATCCAAGCCATTATCAGGATCAGGCTTGTTGACATTCAGTGCCTTTTCAATGACATCTATTTTTTTGGCAAGGCCGCTGTCATCAAGTCCCGTTCCATAACCTGTAACAGCAGCAACATTTGTACTGCATACACAAGCTGCAATGGCACTGCTTGCGGTAGTATTTCCAATGCCCATATCCCCGGTACCTATTATTCCATACCCTTTTTCTACCATTTTTTGTACAATGGAAATCCCTGTTTCAATTGCAGCGCATGCCTGTTCTCTTGTCATAGCAGGGCCCTTTGCCATATTTGCCGTACCATATGCCACTTTTGCTTTTTTAAAGATTCCTGCAGACGATATGCCTGTTTCAGCGGATTTTGTAGATTGCTTTTCTTCTCCTGAAAGATTTTTATTTTTCGAAGGAGTTTCTTTTACAAAAGGATTTTCATTTTTATTTGCACTAAATAAAGACGCGGTGTCCAAATCCGTAGCAACTCCTGCGTCTACTACAACCACATCGGCTCCTGCATGCTTTGCAAGTACATTTATTCCTGCACCTCCTGCAAGGAAATTATATACCATCTGTGGCGTTACTTCCCTTGGGTAAGCGCTGACACCTTCATCCACAACTCCATGGTCAGCTGCCATTACTATGATTAGTTTTTTTGATAAATCCGGTTTTAAAGTCCCGGTAATCGATGCTATCTGTTTTGCAAGTTCTTCAAGCCTTCCAAGACTGCCAAGCGGTTTCGTGAGGCTGTCAAGCCTTTCTTGCGCTTTTTGCCAGGCTTGCTTGTCGGGTGCAGACACACTCGCAATGGTATCACTTAACAAAACCGTAATACCATTAGTATTCTTTTTGATACTTTTTGTGTTGGCCATTTTGACTTTCCTTTCAAAAAATATCCTGGCAATATTTTAACTTAACCAGGTTTATAAATGGCCGGCTTTTTATTTTTTTTGTGTCCCTTTTTTATTTAGAAGCATTTTATATTATTATAGTGCATATGAATAGTGAAAATGCATATGAATTATTCCGTGAGGGCAAAAAACATGCCAGGGAAAACGACCACCTGAAAGCTATAATGCTTTTTGAGAAAGCTATTGTCCTGGAACCTGAGAAAGGTTCCCTCAGGGAGGCGATTGCGACATCATACTTTAATTGCGGCCTTTATTCTGCGGCAAAAAAGAACTTCGAGAAAGCTATAAGTATTGATGCCTCAAATGATTTTGCACATTATGGGCTTGGGCTTTGCCTTGTGAAGGAAGGTAAAGTCAAAACTGCAATGGGCCATTTTAAGATCGCCACAGCAATGAAACCTTTAAACGAGACATACAGGAATGCCCTTAAAAGATATAACCGAATATTTGAAATACTTCATAAAAAGCTGCCCCAACAAGAAGAAGGGCAGTAAATACTATACCTGTTACTGTAACCCATTTATGCATAACCTGCCTGTTTTTCTGTAGATGCTCACCTGTCGTCAAGGCAATACATCTGTAAAAGGTCTCGGTTCCAATAAGTAATATGACCTCAACAGGAATCGTGGTCTGCTGATTGGTTACAGTACCTGTAAACAGGAGCACAGTGACTAGAAGCCCTGTAATTATTGCTATCGGTATTAGCATTCTTAAATAACCCAGGGCAAAATATGCTGCTGTTGAAATAATGTTTCCTGCAAAAATCATAAGAATGACCCTTAAATATTGCATGCCTTCTTCGTAGTGCCGTATGCCAAATAACCCCTGCAGAAACTTGAACTTTCCGACTGCCAGTACTGAGAAATCTCTGAAGAAATAAAAGAATGCATAGCCTGCAGCTGCGCCCAGCAGTATCCACCCGAGGCATTTTAAAAAAATCACCCAGTAATTATTATTATAATTAATCCTGATAGAATGTTGTGGTCTTTGCTGCATAATTGCCTGTTTTATTTAATATCTTTAATTTAAGGCATAGCGAAAAACTTCATAAAAATTATTATAAATTATATATTAATGCAGCATTAAAGATACAGAGGAAAATAAGAAATCAAGCCCTGACTGGCATCTGTTTTATTATATCCATCATTACGTCACAAACATTGGGATCAAACTGAGTTCCTTTATTGTTTTCCAGTTCAGAAAGAGTCTCTTCCCTTGTCAGTGCCCGCCTGTATGGCCTGTCTGTCGTCATTGCATCATAAGAATCTGCGACACAAAGTATTTTTGCAAATATTGGAAGGTCTTCACTTTTCTTGCCAAAAGGATAGCCCGAACCGTCTACTTTCTCATGGTGATAAAGAATAGAGGTGGCCCTGTCTTTTAAGAAATCTATTTGCTTTACAACTTCATAGCTTACTACAGGATGCTTTTTTATTTCTGCCCAGTCCTTATCAGTCAGCCTGGTAGTTTTATTCAAAATAGCAAGGTCTATCTGTATCTTTCCTATGTCATGAAGGTTTGCAAGGTTGCGAAGTATTTCAATATCATATTCATTGAGCCTTAGTCCTCTTGCAATCATTTCACTGTAATCAGCAACCCTGACCGAATGGCCCGCAGTATACACATCTTTAGCTTCAATTATCTTGACGATCTGTATTATGCTGGCAAGTATTGTCCTTCTCTCTTTATAACGCAAAAGATAGGTATACTGTATTATTATCAAAGGAACGCTTGTAAAAATAATTGTAAAAGGGCTGAACCTTAAATACAAAAATGCGA
>CAZGTW010000063.1:0-7886 GCA_964528815.1 uncultured Actinomycetota bacterium
ATATTAATTAAATTATTTAAAAAATATTTAAATAAATATTTGACATTTTAATAATTATTATTATAATAAATATAAATTAACATAAATATATACAATAATTTACTAATTAATATAAATAATTATAATAAATATAATTAATAATACAAATATATAAAAAGTGGCAGGTGGAAATTAAAATGGAAACAAACCAGGCTATCTTATGGAAAAGTTATAAACATAACCAGGACAATTATTTAAGGGACAGGCTTATTGCAAGTTACAGGCCTTTTCTTAAAGGCATTGTGCACAATGTGCATTCAAAATTGCCAAGGACAGTAGATATAATGGACCTTGAAAGCTATGCATATATAGGGCTTATAGATGCAATAAATAAGTTTGATATTTACAGGGACATAAAATTCGAGACATATGCAAGCTACAGGATAAGGGGCGCAATTATAGATGGAATAAGAAAACAGGACTGGCTATCCCGGTCCATGCGCTCCAGAATAAAAAAATCCACTGAAGAAAATGCTGAAAATTTTTTCATGGATAACAGTATTTCAGGATATAGCAATGAGGCCGGCGGCGAAGATATACCTGAAAGAGACCCCTTGGGCAGTAATGAAAATACTGAAAATACGAATAACTCTTCAAATTCATACCCCTGCTATGAAAATTTTACAATGCTTTCAATAGATGACCCGGATTTTTACGAAAGGAAAGCCAGTGAAGCGGGGGGCTACGTCCAGAATCTTCATGAGATTTACCTTGCTTCAAATAATGAATTTGAAGAAAACCTTGAAAACAAATTATACCTTAAAAAACTACTTCTCGGCCTGACCAGCCAGGAAAAAAAGATAGTGTTTCTTTATTACTTCAAAGGCAGGACCTTCAGGGAAATAGGAAAATTAATGAAAATAACAGAATCAAGGGTTTCCCAGATCAATAAAAAAATACTGCTCTACCTGAAAAAAGAAATAAAGAGGAACTCATTTACAAGTGTAATAAGTGTTTAATATTTTAATTTTTTTCTATAGTTTTTATAAAATTATCCGATATTAATATTAAACAATAAAAATAAAAGAATAAGTTTTAACAAGGATTTGCAGAAATGTTACAAAAAGATATAAGAGATGTCAGGACTAATCTCACCAAATATATTAATAAATATAATGGCAGGAAAATATATATTTCAAAATACAATAAGATTATTGGTGAGTTAAAGTTCTATTCGAGCAAAGAGAAAGAAAGAGTAAGGCTTGACATCGCCAAGGAAATAGTTAAAAGTGCAGATACAGAATTGGATATGATCTGATACATGCCGGCAGTCCGGCTTATGTAAGCTTTTATTGTTTGATAGTAAGATATAAAAAAGGGCACGAAATACAATGAACTGTGAATCAGAAAACAGCATAAGAAATAATGAAATAAGGGCCCTTTTTTTAATTGAAAAAAACCATATTGCAAAAGCAGAGAAGCTGTTGTTTAAAAATTTAAAATCAGGCTCGGCAAACCCGATGACTTTTGATTTGCTTATAAGGATATACCATGAAAAGGATGATTATTCTTCACTTATAAAAACACTTGATAGCGCTATAGAGAAAACCACACAAAGCTTATTTTACAGAACAATAAAAAAGCAGGCAGTACTTGCAAAATTGTTTACTGAACTTGAATTAACAGAACCGGTAATCTGCTTTGATGCCTGAGTATTTATTGCAGTTAAAACCTTAAATAATAAATTTACAAAACAATCAACCGGCCTTTTTTCGTGCCAATATTTTTAAAATATTATAAAATATAAAACAAGGATAATTATTTGCCCTTGTTTTTTTTATTTCAGAGACAGGGGACAGAAAGGCCAGAAATGATTCTTACATTTTATGAAAGGATACAAAATACTCCTGATTGTTTTTCTTTTTATTTTAAGCCTGAAACTCCTGTAACCTGGAAAGCGGGGCAGTATGCTACTTTCATAATCCCTCATGATAATCCTGACGACAGGGGAATAAACCGTTTTTTTACAATTGCTTCTTCGCCGCATGAAGGCTTTATTATGGTTACCACAAGGTATTCAGGAGAAAGTTCAAGCACTTTTAAAAAAGCAATGATGTCGCTTGAGAAGGGTAAAAGCATAACTTTGCTTGGCCCGCAGGGTGAGTTTATAATAGAAGATTACAGTAAAAGCTATGCCTTGATTGCAGGAGGCATAGGAATCACCCCATTCAGGTCCATTCTTCATGACCTGGAGCATAATAAAAAAATAAAAGATATGGAAATTTTCCTTATTTACAGCAGCAGGAACAATGATATTGTATTTAAAGATGATTTTGATCTGTTTGCCGCAAATTACAGCAGTTTCAAGGTAAGATATGTAATAAGCCCTGAAGTATGTAACGCCGCCCTTATAAGTGTGGCAATACCTTTTTTTAAAGAGAGGACATACTATATTTCAGGGCCCCAGGGTATGGTCAAGGCAATAGAAGACGGGCTGATTTCAGAAGGTATCGGAAATGAACAATTAAACATGGATTATTTCCCGGGGTACTGATATGAGCCTTAACAGGTTTCTTACAATTTTTTCAAGGGTATCTGCATATATACTCATAGCTCTGTTTATTTTTATAATGATTACCGGTTACCGCAGTACCGGACACTTTACCTTTATGTCCAGGGGATTTGCAAACTCATTGCATATAATTTATCTTAATGTTGCCTTTATTGCACTTGCAACCATTCATGCAGTCATTTCAATAAGATTTGCACTTGCGAGGCACAGCGTCAAAGGAAAGCTGGTAGATACGCTTCTCATATTAACCGGCGCAGTTTTTATAGCAGGTTTTACATATTTCGCTTTTTGATTTTTTATGGCGTTTTTTAAAAAAGCCAGGTTGAAGGCAGGTATTTTTAAAACAGTTTCCAGTATATTTTTATATAAGTCATTATGGAAAATACTAAAATAACAAAAAAAGCAAAAAGAATAATCCTTATCACATTGCTGTGTGCGGTGCTTGCAGGTTTTACAGGATTTTTCTCCTATTTTATTTTTCAAAATGAAGCAGAAAAGACAGCGGCGCGCCCGGCGGAGTTTGTTCCATCTGAAATCAATATTGCCAGCATTTCAAATGACCTGGAATTTGCAAAAACGATTCCAGAGTACCGCATGCTTTTTACCGGTTTTTTAGATAATGAGCTGGATATAAGTTTTGAGGACCTGCTGACAGCAAATGATGGCAGTTTTGAACAAATTAAGGCAAACGGGGTCCGCTCTGACGATGAAGAAGTAGCAATTGATTTTTTTGGCATTAAAGTAAACGGGATAATAAAAGACCTTGGCATTAAACCTGAGGCAAAAAATGCCATTATCTATGCAACTGATCTTTATGCGGCAGATTTTACAATTAATGAGATGACCGGAAATGACCTTTTTTTAGTATGGAAAAAAGACGGCCAGTATTTAAATCCTTCTGTTGATGGAGTTTTAAAGGTAGTGCTTAATAATGGCCCTACAAAAAAATGGGTCAAAAATCCCGTGGTGTTTGATTTTATAGGGGAATACAAAGACAGGGTCGAGACAACAGACAAGCTTGCTGATAGCGCAATAGATTTTGTAACAGAACAGCAGATGTTTACTCTTTCACTGGGATTCACTCCGGAGATTGATATTGATTCCTGGGAACTGGAGGTCGGCGGTCTTGTACAAAGTCCATATAAGACAGGATATGAAGAGTTGGCAGGATTTCCGCAAATATCGGTTTATGCCACTCTTGAAACAATCTCAAATCCTGCTGGAGGCCCCTCAATCGGTAATGCAGTCTGGACAGGAGTCCCATTGAAATATATTCTGGAAAAAGCCGGCATAAAAGATAATGCAATTAAAGTAATCTTTTTCTGCCAGGATGGATACTCGACTGCAGTAACTGTACAGGAAGCGTTAAAAGATGATGTTATTCTTGCTTATAAAATGAATGGAAAACAGCTTGCACCAGCGCATGGCTATCCTTTAAGGGTGGTTGTACCCGGTAAATATGGAATGAAATGGGCAAAGTGGATAAATAAAATAGAGCTTACGGACCAGGATTACAAGGGTTACTGGGAAGCGCAAGGATGGTCAGATTATGCTGGTAGGGACAAGCCCGGCCAGAGATTTGACTGATGAATATAGTTCTTCAAGAATTTATTAAAGACACCCTTACCTCGCAAAAATCTTCCAGTGTCAGATTTTTTCTGCATAAAAGCAGGTACAGGACATGGAAATACTCTTTCGGGACCATTTATGATTACTCCTGCAGGTTCTCAGCCCTACTTTGCAATTCAGGTATTAAATCCGGCGACATGGCTATTTTAAAAGGGGCCAGCAGGCCAGAATGGATAATTGCATTTATAGGTTGTATTTTTTCAGGAGTCATCATAGTGCCGCTTGATGTTAAATCTTTTGCAGGATTTGATATTAAAGTTATCAATAAGGTAAAGGCCCGGGCAATAATTTGCGATAATTATGACACCATTAAGGATTTAAATGCGCCAGGGGGCATAGGCACAATTTTTCTGGATGATATTTTTGAAACACTGGACCGGATAAAGCCTTCCGGACACGAAAGTAAAAAAGATTCTTTTTGCACTGGTAATCACAGCCCGGAAAAAATTGCTGAAATAGTATTTACTTCCGGTACCATAACTGAGCCAAAAGGAGTAGAAATAACCTGTGGAAATATTGAGGCAAGCTTAAAATCTGTTATTCCTGTAATGGCTAAGTATTCAGCAGTATTTAAAATGATGATTCGGCCCAAAATACTTTCAATGGTGCCGCTGAGCCATATGTATGGCCAGCTTATAGGTATTTTTACGCCTATGTTTTTGAATTCCTCAGTTATTTTTACTGATGACCTGAGCCCGAAAAATATAATGAAAACCATCAGGGATGAAAAAATCTGGATACTTGGTGTGCTTCCAAAAATGCTTGAGATGATTAAGGATTATATTGTCAGAAAACATGGCCTCGATACTCCGGGGTTTGCCAAACTCTACAATGATGCCAAAAAAAAGAAATGGCAATTAAGGCTGCTTCGTTTTATCGGCCTTCATTTTGCAATCGGACCCCGTTTTGTAGCGATTATGGTAGGGGGTGCGGTGCTTGACAGGAAACTGGACGAATTCTTCAGGTGCCTTGCATATGCGATTTTCCAGGGATATGGACTGACCGAGACATCGCCGCTTATTACCATTTCTGATCCTGTCGGAAGTGTTGCGGGCTCGATAGGAAAATTGCTTCCGGGACAGGAAATCAAAATTGTAAATGGAGAGATATTTATAAAAGGCCCGAATGTCAGCCCCGGATATTATAAGGACAAAGAAAGGACACAAAAAACATTTGCAAATGGATGGTTCAGGACAGGAGATTATGTAAAAGAAGATGCTGACGGCAATTTCTTTTTCAGGGGAAGGCGTGATGGCGTTATTGTTAAAAAAGATGGTTTAAATGTTTTTCCCGAAGATATTGAGACCATTTTAAAATCAGATGCCGGGGTCAGGGATTGCGCAGTTATTGGCACAAAAGAGGGTGGTAATGTGTCAATTACAGCAGTATTGCTCCTGAATGAACCCGGCAGCAAAGATGCCGGCAGCATTATTGAATCTGCAAATAAAAAACTTGGCGCATACCAGAAAATAGACAGAGTTTTCATTTGGGATGATGAAGACTTTCCAAGGACTTCCACAATGAAAATCATGAGAAGCACGGTGCGGGATAAAATTGAGGCAGAAATACAAAAAAAAGGGCAGATACTGCAGGGTGTTTCATTACCCGGCCAAAAGCCACAAAAGAGCCTGCTTAGCTTGCTTGATAAGTTAAAAGGCAAAAAAATAAAACCGGGAAGCAAACTTGAAGATGACCTGGGCCTGGATTCACTTGAGATTATGGAACTGTCTGCAGAAATAGAAGAAAAATTTGACGTAGAGATTGACAGCTCGTTTATCACAAAAGACACAACCGCAGAAGAGCTTGAATCAATTATAAAAAGTCCCCCGGCAGAAATTAAAGAAATGCCTTTTTTTACTTTTCCCTACTGGAAAATTGCAGTACTTGCAAGAACCCTGTTCCAGTATTTTATGATGCCGTTTATCTTTGCCATTTTCAGGTTAAAAGTTATTGGGCTGGAAAACCTGAAACATCTCAATGGCCCTGTAGTTTTTGCTGCAAATCACAGCAGTAATCTTGATGCCTTTGCAGTTTTATTTTCGCTCCCCTTAAAACTGAGAAAAAAGGTGACTGCGCTTATGTCTATTGAGCACCATTTCCAGAACTTTTTTTACAGCAGGGGCAATATATTAAGGCGGGCGCTTGAAGCAGCCGGTTTTTACCTGCTTGTAAATCTTGCAGTAAATGCCTGCCCGCTTTCAAGGACGCATGGATATTCACAGGTGCTTAAAAATACGGGAAGATTAATTGACAGGGGATGGTCGATAATGATTTTCCCTGAAGGTGGAGTGACTGCTGACGGCAAAATGAAAAACTTTGAGCCGGGTGTCGGGATAATTGCAAATGATATGAAAATCCCTGTAGTGCCGGTAAAAATAGAAGGTATCTATAACCTTGCCAGAAATGGAATATTGCCATGGGGCCACAGGCCGAAATGGCCAATGGTAAAGGTTACTTTTGGCAAACCAATATTATTTAAGAATAAAAATTATTATGATATTGCAAATACTATTGAAGATATAATCAGAAACCAGTTATAATGAATTTAAAATAATAAATTCAGCAAATAAAGTATGTAAGGAGATTAAGATGAATGAGAGGCTACAGATTTTTAAATGTGAAGTTTGCGGCAATATTGTTGAAATGCTGCAGGGCGGCAAGGGCGACCTTGTCTGCTGCGGCCAGCCAATGAAACTATTTAAGGAAAACACGTCAGACGCATCAGTTGAGAAGCATGTTCCTGTAGTAAACAGGGATGGCAAAAATGTAAATGTAAAAGTCGGCAGCATTGCCCACCCCATGGAGGAAAGCCATTATATCCAGTGGATCGAAGTAATTTCGGGAGATAAAGCTTATATGCAGTTTTTAAACCCGGGGGAGGCTCCTGAGGCAGATTTCTGCATAGAAGGCAAAGATATAACTGTACGTGAATACTGCAATCTTCATGGCCTCTGGAAAAGCTGATACAAACGCTAAAGATCTAAAGATAAATATACTGGAGATTAATAATGATGGATATCAACATAAAAAACGGCATAACTTATGTCGGGGCAGATGATGGGCAAAGAAGAATTTTTGATGAGCTCATAGGGCTGCCGGACGGGACAACATATAACAGTTACCTTGTTTCAGGTAAAGAAAAAACTGCGCTTATTGATTCTGTGGACCCCACAAAAAAAGATGTTTTGCTCAAAAACCTTAAATCCTGCGGAGTAAGTTCAATAGACTATATAATTTCACACCACGGTGAACAGGACCATTGAGGCGCAATCCCGGATGTACTTGAAGCATTTCCTATGGCTAAAGTTATAACTAATGCAAAATGTAAAGCAGAACTTATTGACCTTTTGCACATTGAAGATGAGAAATTTATAGTTATAGAGGATGGCCAGGAGATTTCTCTTGGAGACAAAACACTGAGGTTTATTTTTACTCCCTGGGTGCACTGGCCCGAGACATTTGTGACATATCTGGCCCAGGACAGGATATTGTTTTCATGTGATTTTCTTGGTTCACATTATTCATTCAAAAAACTATTTGTTGATGACAATAATGAAATATTTATTGCAGCAAAAAGATATTATGCAGAAATCATGAGCCCTTTCAGGAGCCTGGTAAGGAAAAACCTTGAAAAGATAAGCTCTCTTGATGTTGAAATAGTCGCTCCAAGCCATGGCCCTCTTCACAAAGGCAAAGACTTTATTAC
>CAZGTW010000064.1:0-5051 GCA_964528815.1 uncultured Actinomycetota bacterium
GTCAGAATAACCTGTCAAAAACTGAAAGGCACAGGACCATACTCAATCTTTTATCAAAGAAAAAAACAATTACTCTGGTAGAGTTGGAAAATCACCTCTACTGCTCAAGGATTACAATTCAAAGAGACATGATTGAATTGGAAAATAAAGGCCTGCTAAACAGGGTACATGGAGGAGCTACGCTTAAGAATTTTGATCTGGCAAATTATGGCCATGATAAAAGGCTGCTTATTCAATCTGATAGAAAAAAGAAAATTGCAAAAAAAGCTATTTCATTAATCAAATCGGATATGTATATCTTTCTGGATGCTTCCTCAACCAGCTATTTTTTATCTGAACATATCTTTCCTGATAATGTCCGGATTGTAACCTCAGGAATTGATACCTTTCTCAATTTACAGAAAAATAAAAACATCCAGGTGGTTCTCACAGGGGGAAGAATAAACCCGCTGAACCGTACACTGGTTGGCCCTGAAGCAATATCTGTTATAAACCAATTTCATTTTAATATTGCTTTTTTTTCCGCAGACTCGATTATTGAGAATAAAGGTATCTACTGCTCGGATGAAGAGGCAGCAGCAGTTGCCAGTGCCGGTATTGAACATAGTAATAAAAAAATCCTCCTTTTTGATTCTTCAAAGGTTCATATACACGGAGGGGCTAAGGTTTGTAATCTGGATGCTATAGACACCATTGTGACTGATGATGTTGAAAATCCCTATATTTTAAATCTTTTTGAAGGGAAAATACTATGAGTACTGTAATGGATGAGATTAAGGATAAAATTTCCTTTAGGCCGGTTTTTTGCTGCCGGGAGGATGTTATAAGGGTAGCTCCGGCTTTAAGGATGTTGTTAAGAAAAAATGAGGCTTCGATTGTAGTCTTTAAAACTAATGATCTGGTTTCCCGGTATATAGAGGACGGGGAGGAATTCTTTTCTATCTTTTCACCAGTAAAAAATAATCAGACACTGAATAAAATACTAATCCCTGCTTACATAGTTAAATGTAAAGATATGGATGAACAATACAGGGTAATTAAAGAAGAATTAAAAAGGCGGACGGATGTAAATATCATCGCTATCCAGGGGACTGGTGTTTTTGCCTGGGGAGAAACAAAAGCAGCAGCTGATAAACGAATGGCTCTTTTTCTGGACCTGGTGAAAGTCAAGAATTATGGTTCACTTAATAATAAAATCAATTTTACAGAAATTGAGAGCTGTCTTTCTCAAAACTATGGCAAAGTGGTTACCGGGCTTCAAACAGGGGGGAAGGGCTTATCGGAAAAAATTTCCATTGTAACCGGTGCCGCTCAGGGATTTGGTAAAGGTATTGCGCAGTCCCTGGCAGAAGAGGGAGCTAATGTCATCCTGGCAGATTTAAATGCAGATATGGCAAGGAAAAATGCTTTAAAATTGAATGAAGAATATGGCCAGGGTAAATCTTTAGCTGTGGAAGTGGATGTGACCAATGAGGATTATGTGAAGAATATGATTTGGGAGACTGTAGCAGAATATGGGGGTATCGATATTTTTATCAGTAATGCAGGGGTTCTTAAAGCAGGGGGTCTGGAGAATATGGATCTGGAAAGTTTTGAGCTTTCCACTAAAGTAAACTATACAGCATTCTTTCTCTGCACTAAGTATGCTTCTGAACCTATGAAAACTCAATTTCGTTTTAATCATGATTACTTTTCAGATATCATCCAGATAAACTCCAAGTCCGGTCTTGAGGGAAGCAAGAAGAATTTTACTTATGCCGGCAGCAAGTTTGGCGGGATAGGCCTCACCCAGAGTTTTGCTCTGGAGCTTATAGAATATAATATTAAAGTAAATGCGGTCTGCCCTGGGAATTTTTTCGAAGGCCCTCTCTGGTCTGATCCCCAAAATGGGCTCTTTATCCAGTATCTAAAATCCAATAAAGTCCCCGGCGCCAGGACAATAAAGGATGTCCGGAAATTCTATGAAAGCAAAGTCCCTATGAAACGGGGATGCCAGATAAATGATGTAGCTAAAGCTATTTTTTATATCATTGATCAGAAATATGAAACGGGTCAGGTTGTTCCGGTAACCGGTGGCCAGATCATGTTAAGGTAAGGTAAATCACAATTATTCAATACAGTTAAATATGGTGGTAGAAATGGAGAGGGAAATCATAAAATACCGGGATCTTTTAAATGACAGGGAGCCTGAAAAGCGTCTGGATAATTTAAGGTCGATTCTGGAAGAGGAAAAGGCTGAACAGCTGCCAAGAAAGCAGATGGATTATTATATTAATAACCATATCCATACAACCTTCTCCTTTTCATATTATACACCTGCTATGTCCATATGGATGGCCTTTCGCTCTGGATTGCAAATCGCAGGCATCATGGATCATGATACCATCAGTGGTGCCAGGGAATTTATTAAGGCAGGTGAGATAGCAGGGATTCCTACCACTAAAGGGGTGGAATGCAGGGCGGATTTTTCAAAAACTCTCCTTAAGAGCAGACGTATAAATAATCCTGATCAGAGGTCTGTAGCTTACATAATTATTTATGGAGTTTCTGATAACCAGATTGACAGGATAAATTCCTTTTTTGCCCCTTACAGAGAGGAGCGGAATAAACGAAACCTGTTAATGGTACAGCGTTTGAATGAGATATTAGAACCTGTTTCATTATCTTTGGATTTTGATCTGGATGTCCTGCCTCTTTCCTATGCTCTGCAGGGGGGTACCATAACAGAAAGGCATATCCTTTTTGCTCTTGCCCGGAAGATAATGGCAAAATTCTCAAAAGGAAGGGAAGTGATTGAGTTTTTACAGCATAAGCTAAAAATAGAAATTTCAAAGAAAAACCTTGCCTACCTGGAAGATAAAAAAAATAATTTCTATGCCTATGATATTCTCCATGTCTTAAAAAGCAGTCTAGTGGAACTTTTTTATATTAATGCAACTACAGAGTGCCCTGATGTAAAGGATGTTCTGGCCCTGGCTGATGAAACAGGGTCTATATCTGCATATTCCTATTTAGGCGATATTACTGAATCTGTAACTGGTGATAAAAAGGCTCAGAAATTTGAAGATGATTACCTGGAATTACTCTTTGATGTGATCAAAGAGCTGGGTTTTAAGGCTGTTACTTATGTGCCTACGAGGAATAGTATGGCCCAGATAAAACGTATCCAGGGCTTATGTAAAAAATATGGCTTTTTTCAAATTAGTGGTGAGGATATAAATTCTCCCAGGCAGTCCTTTATCTGTGAAATATTGAAAAACCCGGAGCTGCATAATCTTGTGGATGCAGCATGGGCATTAATTGGCCATGAAAAGAGGGTAGAGGAAGATTTAAATGAAGGTCTTTTCTCAAAAAAGATGATAAAAAAATACCCGGATTTAAATGAACGAATTCAGGTATTTAAAAAAGCGGGTAAAAATAGAGTAAGGGAAAGAGTATGAAAACAAAAGCTGTACGGTTATATGGTAAATATGATTTACGGATGGAAGAATTTGAACTCCCACCTTTAAAGGAAGATGAGATCCTGGCCCATATCGTTTCTAATAGTATCTGTATGTCTTGCCATAAAGCGGCAGAACAGGGAGCTGATCATAAACGGGTGCCTGCAGACATCAGTGAAAATCCAATTATCATTGGCCATGAATTTAGCGGCAACATTATTGAAGTAGGTAAAAAGTGGCAGGAACAATTTTCCCCCGGTGATAAGTTTTCCATACAACCGGCTTTAAACTATAAAGGAAGCCTTGCTGCCCCGGGATATTCTTACAGGTACATGGGAGGCAATGCTAGCTACATTATCATACCTAATGAGGTAATGGAATGTCAGTGCCTGTTAAAATATGATGGTGAGGGCTATTTTCCTGCTTCTTTGTCTGAACCCATGTCCTGTATTGTCGGAGCTTTTAACGCAAGCTATCATACGACACCCGGTTCCCATGTTCATCATATGGGGATTAAAAAGGGGGGTAACATGGCTTTGCTTGCCAGTGCAGGACCTATGGGGCTGGGAGCCCTGGACTGCGCCATTCATTCGGAAAATAAACCCTTGCTCCTTGTGGTGCTAGATATTGATGAAAAACGCCTTAAGTGGGCAGAAAGCATTTTCCCACCCCTGGAAGCAGAGGAGGAAGGTGTAAAACTGGTATATATAAATTCCTTAAAGATAAATGATATAAGAGCCCATCTTCTGGAATACACAGGGGGTAAAGGTTTTGATGATGTGTTTGTTTTTGCTCCTGTGGAATCTCTTGTTGAAATGGGAGATGCTATTCTCAAACCCCATGGCTGCCTCAATTTTTTTGCGGGTCCCAACAACCCACAGTTTACTGCAAGAATTAATTTTTATAATGTCCATTACAGCTCAACGCATATTGCTGGTACCAGCGGCGGGAATACAGAGGATATGAGGATAGCTTTAAATTTGATGGGGCAAAAGCTGGTGAAACCTGCTGTGATGATAACTCATATCGGGGGAATGGACGCAGTGGCAGATACTATTATAAACCTTCCTCAAATTCCGGGTGGAAAAAAATTAATTTATACCAACATAAAGCTGGATCTGACAGCAATAGAAGATTTTAAAAATTTGCAGGATAAAAATCCCCTGTTTAAGGAGCTTTACCATATCACAAAAAATAATAGGGGACTCTGGTCTTTAGAAGCAGAGGAATATTTATTGGCAAATGCTGAAAAAATATAATCAAGGAGGATGAAGTGGCTACACCGGTTATAATCCCCAAGTTGGGAAATACAGTTGAATCTTGTATTATTAGCTCTTGGAAAAAGAAAGAGGGTGAAAAGATAAAAAAGGGTGATATACTGCTTGAAATTGAGACTGATAAAACTACTTTTGAAGTGGATGCTCCTGCCAGCGGTATTCTCCTGGGAACCTTTTTTACAGAGGGAGATATAGTTCCCGTACTGACAAATATTGCCGTGATAGGCAGCCAGGGTGAAGATTTTGAATCCTACAGACCTAAATCTGAAGAAGTAAAAAAGACGCCGCCCGAGCAGCCGGTTAAAGAAAAAGATAAAGAAGAAATAGAAATACC
>CAZGTW010000064.1:5151-7477 GCA_964528815.1 uncultured Actinomycetota bacterium
GAAAAAGAAACTGTAGTAGACCAGCAAGCAGTTAAAGAAGAGGACTGGACACCCGGGGGGATCAGTCCAAGGGCAAAACAATTTGCCAAAACACACAGTGTTAGACTGGATGGTACTATCGGTAGTGGTCCGCATGGCAGAATACTGGAAAGGGATGTGATCAAATATTTCCATACTACTCCCCGATCCTCAAGTCTGGCAGGAAAATTACTGGATGAAGGCTGGACACACAAGGGTACATACAGTGGTACTGGCGGCATGATTATCAGGGAGGACTTGAGGCAGCCAGGTAAAAGATTATCCACTATCCGTTCTACTATTGCCAAGCATATGCATTCCTCTCTTATGGAGACCGCACAGTATACAATTACTGTCTCTGCCCGGGCTGATGCTATATTATCTCTGCGTAAAAAGATTAAAAGTATAATAACTGAGCATTCCATACCTAATATAACCATTAATGATATGGTTATTTACGCTGTTATTTGTACACTCGTGTCTCATCCTGAATTAAATGCTGAATTTATTGGTGGCAAAGTGTACCAGTATGAGGATATCAATTTAGCCTTTGCATGTGATACATCCCGGGGACTAATGGTGCCGGTTGTCAGGAGTGCGCAAAAGCTCTCTTTAAAAGAACTTTCCCTGGCTGTGGAAAAGCTCTCCAATGAGGCTGTGTCAGGAAATATAGCTCCTGACGATTTAACAGGGGGTACCTTTACAACGACAAATATAGGGGGTATGGGTATTGAATATTTTACACCGATTCTCAACACCCCACAGGTGGCTGTTTTAGGAATATGCAACATAGATTTAAAACCTGTCAAAACAGGTGAAGGGGTGCAATTTATTGAACATATAAAACTTTGTTTAACTGTAGATCACCAGGTAATCGATGGGGCACCAGCTGCGCGGTTTCTGGTGGCTTTAAAAGACAATATCGAAAACTTCGAAAATATTGCCGGATTAAATATTTAAGGGTGATAGGGAGGTATTATGTATGATTTAATAGTATTGGGCGCCGGTCCTGGAGGATATGAAGCAGCGGCACATGCAGGGGAAATGGGTAAAAAGGTGGCTTTAATTGAAAAGAAGCATATTGGGGGAATATGTCTGAATTCAGGCTGCATTCCCACAAAAACATTGCTTCATTCTGCAAAGATATTGCAGGTAGTAAGAGAGGCAGAAAATTATGGTATAAAAGCTGGAAAACCGGAAATAGACTACGGGCAGATTCAGAAGCGGAAAAAGGAGGTTGTATCCTTACTGACAAAAGGCATCGAAGGTAAATTGAAGCGAAGTGGTGTGGAAACAATATGGGGTGAAGGGCGCCTTACAGCGAAAAATACTATGACTGTTAATAAAAAAAATTATGAGGCAAAAAATATCCTGATCGCCACTGGCTCCAGGCCGGCTGTACCTCCCATTGAGGGCATTGATTCTCCCCATGTGTTGGATGCAACAGCTATTTTAGAACTGAACAGGATCCCAAAATCCCTGACTATTATCGGAGCAGGGGCAATAGGACTGGAATTTGCTTATTTCTTTAATGAAATGGGAACAGAGGTAAAAGTAATCGAAATGCTTCCTCATATTGCTTATCAAATGGATACAGAAATAGCCTCTTATTTACTTAAAAGTCTTGAAAAGAAGGGTATTGATTTTGCTCTTTCCAGCATAGTTACCAGTATCGACAAAGAGGGAATTGCCTACAAAGGTGAAAATGGAAATATTGAAGCAGTACAAAGTGAGATCATTCTTAATGCCACTGGCAGACTGCCCAATCTGGAAAATATTGGATTGGATGAGATTGGGATGCTTTACGATACTAAGGGAATAAAAACAGATCTGCAGGGAAAGACAAGTGTTCCTGGTGTCTGGGCATGCGGTGATGTTACAGGCAGATGTCTGTTAGCCCATGCAGCTGCCAGAGAAGGAATTGTGGCAGTGAATAATATGTTTGGGAAAAAGGATGTGATGCGATATAAGGCAATTCCTAATGTTATTTATACCCATCCTGAGGTAGCGGCTGCAGGAATGACAGAACAGATGCTGCAGCAAGAAGAGATTGATTATAAAAAAAATATACTGCCTCTGAATATATCAGGTCGCTTTGTAGCTGAAAACGAAAAAAAGCAGGGATATGTGAAAGTACTTACAGGGAGCCAGTATCATGAAATTTTGGGTGTCCATATAATTGGAGGGGTGGCCAGTGAAATGATATATGGGATAGCTGCTTTTATAGAAATGGAAATGAGTGTAGAGGATATTAAGGAAATAGTTTTCCCCCACCCAACAGTCTCAGAGGCTATAAAAGAGGTAATTT
>CAZGTW010000065.1:0-4498 GCA_964528815.1 uncultured Actinomycetota bacterium
GCTTTTATCTCTGCTGAGATGAAGAAGCCTTTTTAATTTATACAATTCTTCCTAGTATTATATTTTTTAGTTCTTTTTAATACTTCGAAATTACCTGCAATACACCAGTAAACTATAATTATCAGTTTATTAGTGTATCAATTGCAAAAGAGCATACAAAAATTTATTATAGCAATGATTATCATGAAAATACTGGTGTTAAGCGACAAAATCGAAGATATTATTTACACCAACTCTATCTCTGAAAGGTTCGGGGATATAGACTTTGTCGTCTCATGCGGCGACCTTCCCAATTATTATCTTGAGTTTGTGGTCTCTTCCCTTAATAAACCCCTATTCTATGTCCTGGGCAACCACGATAATGATAAAGTATATACAGAAAACGGGCTGAAAAGCGGGCTACCCGAAGGATGTATAAACATAGACGGCAGGCTGGTTCTTTATAAAGGGGTCGTGCTGATGGGCCTTGAGGGCTCCATGCATTACAGCGGCGGGGCATGCCAGTATTCTGAACGGCAGATGGCACTAAAAGCATTCAAGCTAAGGGGGCAAATTTTTTTTAACAGGCTCTTTCTCAAAAGAAATATAAACATTATTGTAACGCACGCTCCCCCTTACAAAATACACGACCAGGAGGACGTCTGCCACAGGGGTTTTAAAATATTTTTAAAATTAATTGAAAAATACAGGCCGGAATTTTTCCTGCATGGACATGTTCACACGTATAATAAAAGCAGGAACAGCATAACCTGCGCAGGCGCCACTAAAGTCATGAATTGCTATGGTTACAAAGTAATCGAGATTAAAGGGATTAAATAATAAATGGTGTTAACATCTACGCCGGATAGACAAATAAAATGAATTATTCCTTAGATGCCTTTGAAAATGCAAGGTTTAAATCAATGCTTACCAGCTTGAAATATTTTTTAGTGGGCCGCAATAATGAGCTGCTTTCATTTGATAAATTAAAAAAGCCCCTTGAATTATATAAACAAAACTATCTTGGTGTAAAACCAGTCAAGGTAAAAGATATAGTAGGAAGTATTGACAGGTACCAGGATTTTGACAGGTATTTTCTTCCAAAAAAAGCGCACCTGCAGAGGCGCTGGGCTAAAATCCATAATCTTATGTTAAGAGACATCATCCTTCCGCCTGTGAAATTATACAAGGTAGGTAAAACATACTTTGTCCTTGATGGAAATCACAGAGTAAGTGTGGCTAAAAAAATTGGTATGATATACATAGATGCAGAAATTACAGAATTTGTTACCGATGTAAAAATATCCCCGGATATGGACCCCAGGCAGATATTCATTATTGCTGAAAGGGAAAAGTTTTTAAATCTTACCGGCCTTAAAAACAGCCGGCCCGAAATAAAGACAAGGGTAACAGAGCCCGGCCAGTATGACCTGCTGCTGAGCCAGATAAATAAACTAATGGTTCAGTTAAATGAAAGCAGGAAAGAAGACCAGCCACTTATTACTTTCCAGGAAACAGCAGTTATATGGTATGATAAGTTATACCTCCCGGCACTTGAAATTATTAAGGAATATGGAATACTTGAAAAATTCCCAAACCGTACAAAAACAGATCTTTACATCTGGATTAATGAACATAAAAGGTTTTTAAGCTTAAAGTATGGAAGAGAGGTCGTAATAAAATTTGCAGCAAAAGATTTCCTTTCAAAATACAGTAAAAATCCCATAAACCGTTTCAGGTTAAGGCTGACTAGAGCAAGATTAAAGATCCTTGCCTATTTTAATAAATCAGTTAAAAGGAAAATTTAAAAATCAGGCAGTTAATTTCACTTACAAAATATTTCAAACAGCACCGGCTGGCAGTTGCCGGCAGTATTTTATTTACGTTGCTAAATAACATTTCAGTAATAGCTGTCCCATGGATACTGAGGCTTGCAATTGACAGCATAAAAGGCTATCCGCAGACCCGCCCACAGCTTGTATTATACGGGCTCCTTATCCTGGCGGTATCTGCAGTAAGCGGTATCTTCAGGTTTTATATGCGAAGGCTTTTAATAGGGGTGTCGCGCAAAATTGAATACAGCCTGCGCGCTGATTTCTTTTCTCATTTGCAGGGGCTCGATCCCGCTTTCTTTGAAAATAACCGCACAGGAAGCATAATGGCGCTTATTTCAAATGACCTTGATGCCGTGCGGAACTTTTTGGGCCCGGGAATCATGAACTTTTTCAATACCGTGTTTGTTTTTGTCTCCACCCTTGCTGTGATGTTTACTATAAATGTAAAGTTAACCCTTTTTGCCCTGGTTGCGGTTCCGCTCCTGCCGGTAATAGTCTACCTGCTGAGTGCACGACTCTACAAGACATTTAAAATATCACAGGAGCATTATGCATTTATGTCGGCCCGTACCCAGGAAAGCATTGCGGGAATAAAAGTAATTAAGTCTTTTACCCAGGAAGCAAATGAAGTTGAAAACTTTGCTGATATAAACAGGCAGTACATCAAAAAGAATATGGACCTGGCAAGAGTCAGGAGCATTTTCTGGCCGCTTATGATACTTATCGGCGGGATAGGCTCGCTTGTCGTATTTCTTGTAGGCGGCATGCAGGTAATAAACGGTGTGCTTACCCTTGGACAGTTCGTACAGTTCAGCGCATACATACTTTCAATAGCCTGGCCGCTTATCTCTCTTGGCTGGGTAATAAACCTTATACAGAGAGGCGAGGTATCTATGGGAAGGCTAAACAAGGTTTTTGACATGGGTCCGGATATACACGAGCCCGATAAACCCGCCAATATTGATAAAATCAAAGGCGATATAAGTTTTAAAAATGTAAGCTTTGCATATCCTAAGCAGGAAAGCTATGAATCATATGCACCAGCAGGTGCCAAAGTTGAAAGAAATAATATAAACAGTAAAAAAACCAGGAGAAATCCCGGGAGAAAGCCGGATAAAGAAAAATTCGTCAGTACTGGCCCGGTGGTGCTTAGCAATGTAAGTTTTGAGATTTCTGCCGGGACACGCACAGGCATAGCAGGTTTTACAGGCTCGGGCAAATCAACCCTTGTTAACCTTATCCCAAGGCTCTATGACGTTAGTGAAGGTTCAGTCACAATTGACGGAACAGATTTAAGGAAAATGCCTTTAAAAACGCTTCGGGCCTCTATTGCATATGTGACCCAGGATGCATTTATTTTTTCAAAGACAATAAGAGAAAACATCATTTTCGGAAAAGAAGAAGAGTTGCTGGGTCTGCCCCAGGAGGAGCTGGAAAATAAGATAATAAGAGCTTCAAAGATTTCCCATCTTCACGAGGATGTGGAAACTTTCCCTGAAGGGTACGAAACGATTGTCGGTGAAAGGGGTATTACCCTTTCAGGCGGACAGAAGCAGCGCCTTGCCATAGCAAGGGCAATAATTACCGAACCAAAAATACTCATTCTTGATGATTCATTCTCAAGTGTTGACACAAATACTGAAGAAATGATTCTTTCGGATATAAAGAAAGCAACAAAGGACCTTACAGTAAT
This sequence comes from uncultured Actinomycetota bacterium, assembly GCA_964528815.1. Classification (GTDB taxonomy): domain Bacteria; phylum Actinomycetota; class Humimicrobiia; order Humimicrobiales; family Humimicrobiaceae; genus Fen731. The sequence continues at coordinate 3,508 of CAZGTW010000065.1, forward strand.
AATTATCTCCCACAGGATTTCAACAATAAAAGACAGCGACCAGATAATGGTAATGGATGAAGGCAAAATAGCTGAAACAGGGACACACAGCCAACTTCTAAAGAAGTCCGCGATTTACCATAAATTATATAAAAGGCAGCAGCTTTCAGATGAGCTGCATGAGGAACTTTAGGTACATGAGCGAAAAAGATAAGAGGAGCCAGAAAGACAGGGCCTTTTATGAAAAGGATATAGAGGAAAAACAGCTTGATAAAAGAGTGGTGGGCAAGCTTCTCTTCTATGTGCGCCCATATAAATACCTGATGGCATTGACTGTTTTTTTGCTTCTTGTAACTGCAGCACTTGAGATAATTGGCCCATACCTTATAAAGACAGCTATAGACAATAACCTCACCCCTGGCAAGTTAGATGGTTTTATGTACCTCATAATACTTTTCGGGGCAGTAATGGTCGCAGAATTTATTTTCAGGTTTATTCAGCAGTACCTTACAGAATACCTGGGCCAGAAAATAATGTATGACATGAGGATGGATATATTCAGGCACATCCAGAAAATGGAAATGTCATTTTTTGACAGAAACCCTGTCGGAAGGGTGCTGACAAGGGTAACCACTGATGTCCAGGCTTTAAACGAGATGCTTTCATCGGGAATCGTTACTTTCTTTGGCGACATATTCATGATCGCAGGAGTTATGATAGTAATGGTGTCTCTTAACTGGAAACTCTCCCTTGTAACATTTTCGGTTCTTATTCTTCTTGCAGTAGCAACTATTGTTTTCCGCAAAAAGGTGCGCATATCCTTTAAAGTAATAAGGGCAAAAATCTCCAATATGAACTCTTATATACACGAAGCAATAACAGGGATAAATACAGTAAAGATATTTAACAGGGAAGCAAAAAATGCAGAAGAATTTGACGGGCTAAATAAAGGTTATATGCTCGAATATCTAAAGACAATATTTTACTATTCAGTGTTCTTTCCTGTTGTTTC
>CAZGTW010000065.1:4598-7418 GCA_964528815.1 uncultured Actinomycetota bacterium
TATGTGCTGCAGGATATCTCATTTAAGCTTGACAGTGGAAAAAGCATTGCAATAGTAGGAGCCACTGGTTCAGGCAAGACTTCAATAATTAATATATTAAACAGGTTTTATGATATAGACAGGGGAAGCATCTACCTTGACAATATAGATATAAGAAAATTTGACCTGACAGATCTTCGCAGGCACATCGGCATAGTCATGCAGGATGTGTTTTTATTTGCCGGCACAATACTTGCTAATATAAGGCTTGGCAACAGGGATATCAGTATGGATGAGGTAATAAAAGCTTCCCAATATGTAAATGCTCATAAGTTTATAGAAAAACTGCCTGATGGATACAATACTGATGTAAAGGAGCGCGGCCAGATATTATCTGTAGGACAGAGGCAGCTTATAGCATTTGCACGCGCTATTGTTTTTAACCCTGAAATCCTGCTTGTTCTTGATGAGGCGACTTCAAGCATCGATTCTGAAATAGAGGCCCTTATACAGGACGCACTTGCAAAAATAATGAAGAACCGCACAACAATTGTAATCGCCCACAGGTTATCAACCATAAGAAACGCAGATAATATAATAGTTCTAACTCATGGCAAAATTGTAGAAAGCGGCAGCCACAGTGAGCTTCTTTCACTTAAAGGAGTCTATTACAAGCTTTACAGGTACCAGTACCAGCTGCATAATTAGGATAAACCTTCTATTTTCATGACTGCAGTAAAAGAACATATTTATATGCCGGCATAACCATTATTTCAATATCTTCAACTTTATAACTCTTTTCATCATATAAATTTATAATTATGCCTCTGTTTAATCCATATTCTTTACAAGCATTTATAAGGCCCCTTACTTCCCTTTTTGTTGTTTCCGTATTGCTTATATCGGTACAAACCTGTATTGCCTCTGAAATTCTTTCATTTTCAATAATTAAAAAATCGCATTCATAATTGTTTGTATGATAGTAAACTGTTTTTTGAGATTTTATAAGCTCAAGCAGTATCAGATTTTCAAGCTTTGCCCCAGTATTTTTTGCAAAGAACGGGTCAATTGAAGATGCAAGCCCTGTATCTATTGTATATACTTTCTTTTTTGAAAACTCCCGCTTGACTGCAGATTCGAAATATTTGGGTATAAAAACAGCCAGATATATTGCTTCAACATATCCCTGGAACTCATAAAGAGTATCTTTGCTTATTTTATAACCCTGGGATTTTATTTCATTATAGATTTTATTAATACTGAATTGTCCCGCGCCAGCTGCAACAACTCTTTTACAAAAGTACTTCAGCATCGCTGCCTGGGTGATATTGTATCTTTCTATGATGTCACGAAATAACATCACGTTAAAATATTCCTGGAATGTCTTAATTTTAATTTCTTCATCAAGTTTAATAGTTTCGGGAAAACCGCCCCATTTTAAAAACTGTTCAAATGCATTTGATGCCTGCGATAAAGATTTGCTTGAATTGAGATTGATTTTTAGGTCAAAAAAATTTAAATACTCTGAAAAACTTAAAGGATATATTTCATAACTTATACTTCTTCCCCTAAGTGAAGTTGATATTTCCCTGCTTAGCATTGTAGCATTTGAGCCTGTTACATATATATTCGGGCATACCTGCTCTTGTACTCTTCTTAAGAATTTTTCCCAGCCGTTTATATTCTGTATTTCATCAAACAAAAAATAACATTGCCCGAAATTTATGCCGGGATATAATTCTGCATAGGAGTCAAGTATGTCATTTAATACAAAAGTATTTTTGTCAATTCTTTCATCTTCAAAATTAAAATAGAGAATATTTTTAATGTCAGTTTTGTTTTTTATAAGATTTGCTGCAAGCTTGTAAAGATGATATGTTTTTCCGCCCCTCCTGACCCCGGTTAAAACTACTATCTTTTTTGTGTTAACGGGTACAGAAAACAGCCTTGGCTTCAGTTCAGGAGGTTTCCTTTCATGAAAATCTGTTATTATTTTTTTTATTATATCTTTCCTCATAATAAGGAAAGTATATATTAAAAGTTTCCTTTTGTAAAGGAAACTTTTAAAAACTACAGCGAGCTTCTTTCACTTAAGGGCGTTTACTACAAGCTTTACAGGTACCAGTATCAGCTGCATAGTCAATAAAATCTTTGAATATCTCTTGGCTGCTAATATTTTTGAAGAAAAGAAATGATAGTGGAGTTAAATTTTTCTGCCTGCTCCTCCATAGGAACATGGCCCGCGTTTTCTATTATTTCAACCCTGCTTGTGCCAATAAGTTTATTAAACTCATAAGCATTTTTTACATCTATCCATCCGTCATTTTGCCCCCACACTATAAGCACCGGGACATCTATTTTTGAAAGAACAGATTTAATGTCATAAGGAGTATTACCCTTAAGTATATACCTGTATGCAAGATTTGTGTTTTTAATTTTAAAAGGTTCAAGATAATAAGAGATTACCTCATCGCTTACAAAATCTTTATTGTAAAAAGCTGAGCTTAAAAAATCTTTGAACCTTTCCCTGTTTAAAAAGAGGTTATAATACAAGATGTCCACAACAGGTTGTGTAAGAATTGAAGAAGGAAAAGGCGCCCCGTCTTCTTCAAGGCCGGCACTGTCTATTAAAATTATGCTTTCAAATTTCTGGGGCTGCTTGTCATATGCGATAAGGGCGACCCTTCCGCCCATTGAATGGCCCGCGACAATTGCGCTTTTAATCTGCTTTTTCTCCATAAATTCAAGGAGTATTTCTGCCTGTTTTTCGTGTGAATAATCAGATTTTACCAGCCTTTCAGAATAGCCAAAGCCCTTCAAATCAATTGCATAAACATTAAA
>CAZGTW010000066.1:0-4076 GCA_964528815.1 uncultured Actinomycetota bacterium
TTCTGCGTCGGCATATAAGGATAGTTCCTGAATATTTCAGAGGGCCTCTCGTTTGCAAAAGGCCTGTTGCATGCTGATACTAAAGGATTATCGCTGCACTGGCAGCCTGAAGTCATGAAAGCATATCCTTCATCAATAACGCTGCCTGTATCATAATCAAATGATACTATTTCTCCACTGCCATTAAAAATAATACGGGAAATATCAAGATTTTTTTCATTAATAAGATATCTTGCAATCTGCACTTTCCTGTAAGAAAAAAGTTCGGGCCTTTCTAAATCTTCAAGCTTGCTCCCTGGCTCAGGGTAAAAAGAGAAAAGATGGGTTTTTGCCCCTATTAAATGTGCCCTGTAAATTGTCTCGACTGCCTCTCTTTCCGTCTCACCAAGTCCTGCCATCAGGTGTATGCCTGCCATGTAGCGGCCAAATGCTTCAACTGACCACTCAAGGACCTTCCAGTATTTCTCCCAGCAATGCGGGCCCCTTACCCCTGCTCCCCTGTATTTTTCAAATAATCTCTCTGTTGCTGCATCAATTGCCACTCCTATCATTTCTGCTCCGCTATCCTTGAATTGTTTAAGTACAGAAGGTGAGTTTATAAGGGTTGGCGTAATGAGCAAGCTTACAGGAAGCTTGCAGGTGGACCTTATCTTTTCAGTAATAAAAACAGTATCTTTTATTGCACTGCCGTGCGTAATCATCGAAATGCAGACTCTCTTAAAATCATCCTGCCTTGCCCTTAGCGCCTCCAGCACATCATCAAGCTTATATACCGGCCATCTGACCCTGATAAAAGTCTTTTTATCTTTAACCGGCCCGTTACCGGCCCCTGTTTTGCTGGCAGCATTATGGCCTGACACAGAAATGCCGCAATAGGCACACTTTCCTGTGCAGCCCTTATCATAAGTCAATAAAAGGTTAAGGCCGGTCAGTTTTACAGGTTCTTTAAAGCTTCCTGCTTCAAATCCTAACGATATTGCTGCAGCAAGACTTGTTTGTATGTATTCAGGACTGTTTCTGTTTTCCATTATTTACCCTTGATTTTGAAAAAAGCTGGCAATAATATACACTATTGGACATCAATTTTAAAGACAGGCAATAAAACGGCAGTGATATATATTGGCTGAAAAAAATAAAATCAGGGTAATTGATACAGGGCCATTGAGCGCAGCTGAGAATATGGCGCTTGATGAAGCAATACTTGAGGCGCGCGAGGAAGATGCGGTACCGGATACAATAAGGTTTTTAAGTTTTGAACCTCACTGTGCGCTTGTCGGTTATTTTCAGGATGTTGAAAATGAAATAAGGAAACAATACTGCAAAAAAGAAGGCATAGATATTAACAGGCGAATTACAGGAGGGGGAAGCCTTTACTGGGGTACCCGTGATATAGGCTGGGAAATATTTGCATCTTCAGGGCGCTTTTCCTCAAGAATATCAGGAATTGAAGATTATTACAGCCTTTTCTGCAGTGCAGCAGCAAAAGGCATTAATAAATTCGGTTTAACTGCAGCATTCAGGCCAAGAAACGACATCGAAGTTAACGGAAGGAAAATATCTGGCTCAGGAGGCACATCGCTTAAGACCTGTTTTATGTTCCAGGGGACACTTCTTGTTGATATAGACCTTGAAGTTATGCTAAGGGCTCTCAGGGTGCCTGTAGAAAAGCTTAAATACAGCGAGATGAATTCTCTGAAAGAAAGGGTCACATGGCTGAGCCGTGAAATCGGGCACTGCCCTTCACGGGCTGACATAATAAAAAACTTAATTGATGGTTTTTCTTCTCATCTTGAGACAGGATATTATGTGGACGAGCTCTCAAAGCGCGAAAAGGAGATTTTCAGAAGTAAAATAAAGTATTTTTCAAGCAGGGAGCATATTTACAGGGTAAAAGAGAAAAAAAACATATATACTTTAAAATCAATAGTCAAATCAGGTGCAGGAATACTAAAAGCTTCAATAACCGTTGACAGCAGCCGCAATGTCCTGAAATCTGCACTTTTTACAGGTGATTTCTTTATATATCCGGGAAAGGCAATATTTGACCTTGAATCTGCATTAAAAAATACCAGGATAAACCGCCAAAAAATACAATTGCTCATTGATGATTTTTTCAATAACTACCCCCATAAGATCGGGGGGCTTTCAGGCAGCTCCATATACCGGGCAGTTCTGGCAGCGCTTGAAAAGCTTGAATACAGGAAATTCAAAATCCCTTTAAAATATACAAATGATATTTTCATTATAGAAAGCAGCTCAAATCCATATGCAAAACTTGAGCCGGATAAAAAAATAGATGCTTTTCTGCTTCCATACTGTGCAAAACTTCCTGGATGCAGCTTCAGGTTCACGCAGGGTTGCAGTATCTGCGGCAAATGCAGTATCGGGGAAGTAACAGAGATCCTTGACAGCTATGGCATTTCTACTATTTCAATTACAAGCTATGAACATCTTGAAGAGACACTTATAGAGCTTAAAAACAGCGGCACCGGGTTTTTCTGCGGATGCTGCTGCGAGCCTTTCTATATAAAACACAAGCAGGATTTTGAAAGGATAGGACTTTCGGGCATACTCATTAATATTGATAACAATACATGTTATGACCTTGGAAAAGAAAAGGAGGCGCACCTTGGAAGCTTTGAGGGCTTCACCCAATTAAAGGTTCCGCTTATAAAAAAAATATTAAATATTTTTAACGGTCCCGGCAAAAATAAACAGGGTCCAATCAATAAAAAACCCATATATATGCAGGTAAGAAATACCAGATAAATATAAGCAAATAAAATGGCCAGAGACATGAATGGAAATGATATATACAATAAGATATTTGACGCCGCTGTAATAGGCTGCGGGCCCGCAGGGGCAAGCCTGGCATACTTCCTTTCAAAAAAGAAGTTAAATGTCCTGCTGGTCGAAAAAAAAAGAAATATTGATATGCCTGTAAGATGTGCAGAATTTGTACCTGCAAACATTGCATCGCTTTTTGATTTCAAGATCTCAGGAATAAATAACCGGACTGACTGTATGGAGACATTTATTTGCAGCCGTAAAGGTAAAGTATTTAAACTTGAAGCAACTACAGAGGCACCTGGATTTATCCTCGACAGGCAGGTTTTTACGCAAAACCTGGCAGAAAGGTTTTGCAGCATGGGAGGGCTTCTGCTGAAGGGCACGAAAGCCATAACTATAAATGATGTTGATTCAGGGGCTTTGACTGAAACCAGGCAGGCCAAAATAAGCTCTGCCGGTAACTGCATTAGGTGTATCCCGGACCAGTTATTTGAAATCGGGCTCTTAAAATCAGGTAATAGTGTGCCAATTACAGTAAAGGCAGCAACTGTCATATATTCTACAGGTCCCGCAGTGCCAAAAAAAATCCCTCCAGAAATCCACCCTGTAAAAAACAGCAGCAGCATATATGAAAAATATGAAGCTTTAGCCGGAGGGAAAGAAAGAGAATGCATGTATGCAATTGCACAGAATCTTGATATTTTACCATCTGAGCCGACTGTAAACAGGATTTTTTTTGCCCCGTATATTTATGGGGGATATGGCTGGGTTTTTCCAAAATCCCAAAGCTTGAATATAGGGATTGGCACTGCTTTTCCCGCAGGGCTAAAAGATTGCCTTGAAACATTCAAAAGACAGCTTATTAAATCTGGGCTGTTGCATCTAAAAAAAGGTAGTTCACATAGTAAAAGTAACAATTATTTCAAGGTAAATACTACTGTAACGGGCATTGCTCCTGTTTCAGGAATAATCAGCAGGCCGGCTGCAGAGGAAGGTCTGGTATCTGTTGGAGATGCAGCGGGCCTCTGCAACCCTGTCACAGGAGCCGGAATTTATAATGCCGTATGCTCGGCAAAAATTGCTGCTGAAAAAATCTTTTTATCCTTCCAAAAAAAAGACAGGGCGATTCTTCTTGATATAAATGAAGAATATGAAAAAATGTTTTCTGTATCAATCGGGCGCGCATTAAAAAAACGGCATTACATGCTTAAAAACTGGCAAAACAGCGCTGTGCCATTTGATGAAGTCATAAAGAAGTCATGGATCGCATTCAGGGATTACTGGAA
>CAZGTW010000066.1:4176-7359 GCA_964528815.1 uncultured Actinomycetota bacterium
GGGGATAATTTTCTATTGTAAATTCTTTTAATGCCTCCTGGTACCGGCCAAGAGCCAAACTGAGATAATTGGCGGGGTCTTCTATTTCTGAAAAACCGGTGTATGCATTTGCAAGGTTAAGCTTTACAATTGCCAGTTCATAATGGTACTCCGGCGAGCTGAAGACCTTTTCCGCCTGGTTATAACACTCTATTGCTTTTTGCAGATACAGCTTCTTGTCGCTTATCTCTGAAAGGCTCTCATAATTTATTCCCAGATTCATCCTGGTTTTTGCATACTCAACAGGATAATCCTTCTCATTATATACTTTCAGCGCCTCTTCATTTGCGGCAATCGCACCCTCCAGATAATTCTGCTTGTCCCTTATCTCTGATATTGCAAGAAATGCATTTGCAAGATAGCCGTTTGTCTTTGCATACTCCTGGGGATATTTGTCAATTGTAAATATCGATACAGCCTCGCCAATTGAAGCTATAGCTTTTTTAAAATAATCTTCGCTGTTACTGTCAAATGCCAGGTAATAGTATGAGAGGCCCTCACCTCTTTTAATTTTTGCATAAAGCTGCGGGCGCTTTTCTTTTGATATGGATACAAGAAGTTCCTGGTATTTTATAAGAGAATCCTGGGGCATGCCTTCTTCGAGCAGCTGGTCCGCATAAGCAATCGAGGTTTCGAGTTTTGAGGTCTCAATTCTTTCCTCTCTTATGCTGAAGTAGTATGTGGCGACAAATGAAAGTATGGCACCGCCTATAAGGCCTATTATTGTCAGGAAAAGCGGGCCATTGTACCATTTCCTCTTTGCTTTTTTAGCCATGAAAACTGATTGAACGCTGACTTATTATAATTACTGCTTCCGGGTCATTTCGGGCTAAACTGCACAATCAGAGACCGGCTTTAAATATATCATTTTAATATGATTAAGTTAATACATAAATCAAAGGACCGCATCTAAAAATGCTTTTGCCCTCGGGTGTTGGGGATTGTCAAAAATATCAGCGGCCCGCCCCTCTTCAAGTATCTGGCCCTCGTCCATAAAAATCAGGTGTGAGCCCACTTCCCTGGCAAAACCCATTTCATGTGTGACCACAAGCATTGTCATGCCGCTTTTTGCCAGGTCCTTCATTACATCAAGTACCTCTTTTACAAGTTCAGGGTCAAGCGCAGAAGTAACTTCATCAAAAAGCATGGCTTCCGGGTTCATTGCAAGCGCCCTGGCTATTGCTACTCTCTGTTTCTGGCCGCCCGAGAGCTGGTTTGGATATACATCTATTTTGTCTTTAAGCCCGACTTTTACAAGAAGTTCGACTCCCCTTTTTTTTGCCTCATCTTTTTTCATCTTAAGTACCTGCAAAGGCGCTATTGTGACATTTCCCAGGGCGGTCATATGGGGAAAAAGATTAAAGCTCTGGAAAACCATCCCGAGCCGTTGCCTTACAAGATTTTTGTTTACTTTTTTTGCAGTTATGTCTTCTCCATCAAAAAAAATCTGTCCGGATGTAGGTTTTTCAAGCAAGTTGATGCAGCGCAGAAGCGTGCTCTTGCCTGAGCCGCTGGGGCCTATGATTACCATGACCTCGCCCTTATTTACTTCAATATTCACGCCTTTAAGGACTCCCAGCGTACCGAATTTTTTATGGAGATTAACTATTTTTATCAAATCTTAAACTCCGCTTCTTTTTAATTTACTTTCCATATAACTTACATACCTTGTAAGAGGCAGTGTTATTATGAGGTAAAGTATTGCAGCGGCAGTCAGCGATGAGGGATTAAGTTTCCAGGTCATCATTTCTTTTGCTGTCCTTAAAAGCTCTGAAATAGCAATGACAGAAAGAAGTGAGGAATCCTTTATAAGGGCGACAAACTCATTAGTCAGCGGCGGCAATACCCGCTTTATTGTCTGTGGTATTATCACATAACGCATGGCTTTTATATATGACATGCCAAGCGAGCGGGCAGCTTCCATCTGCCCTTTATCTATTGATTCTATTCCGGCCCTGAATATTTCTGTAACATATGCACCGCTATTTATTGAAAGAGCCGCAATCCCCGCAAGTGGGGCCGGAAGGTTTATTCCTACATAAGGCAGGGCGTAATAAATAAAAATAATCTGCATAAGCAGAGGGGTTCCGCGGAAAAGGTCGACATACACGATTGCAAGGTGGTTTAAAACCTTAATCCTTGTAACCCTTACAATAGAGGTTAAAAGACCTATTATAATACCTATTATCTCTGAAGCGGCAGAAAAAATAATAGTAAAAAGCGCACCTTTTAAAAGGTAAGGCAGCACTTCTTTTATCACCGGTAAAGAGAAATATTTATCTACTAGGTCTATTAACCCCTGCATTTATATAGTTCCTATTTTTCGCCAAACCATTTGGCATATATCTCATCATAGGTGCCGTCTTCCTTAATATCCTTAAGTGCGGCATTTACTGCAGCAAGCAGTTCCGGTGTATCTTTTGCAAATGCAATGCCGAGTTGCTCGTCTGTAGCAATTACAAAACCTACTGCCAGTCCCTCATTATTCTTGGCATATGAATAACCAACATATGAATCTGCAATTACAGCATCTATCCTTTCTGCTTTAAGGTCCTCATAGGCCATGAGGATGTCGTCATAGGTGCTTACTTCAAGGCCCGCTATTTCTCTTGCAACTATTTCACCGGTTGTGCCAATCTGCACCCCTGCTTTTTTACCGTTAAGCGCCTCTTTGGAATCTATTCCTGAGCCTTCCCTCACTGTTGCTGCCTGGTCAGTCTGATAATATGGTTCTGAAAAATCCATTTCCTTTTTTCTCTCATCTGTAATTGTAATAGAGGAAATAGCCAGGTCATACTTGTGTGATGTCAGTGCAGGAAAAAGCCCGTCCCACGCAGCATTCTGGTAATCAAGCTTAAGTCCCAGTTTTTCAGCAATTGCGCCCATAAGGTCCACATCAAAACCGACAATTTTGTCGCCTTCGATATATTCCATTGGGGGCCATGTGCAGTCGCTTCCAACAGTAAGTACCCCGGGCTTTAATGTTTTAAGGCCGGGATTTTGCCCTGCAGGTTCCTGCTTTACACATGAGACCGCTGAGAAAGATATTGCTGCTATCATTATTAGTACAGCAATTGCAATAAATATCCTGTTTTTCATTAGTTTCCTTTCTTCTTTTCCAAGATTTTACTAAACTTTTATTTT
>CAZGTW010000067.1:0-7197 GCA_964528815.1 uncultured Actinomycetota bacterium
TACAGGTTTTTTGTTTAACTTTCTCACAATATATATCCTTTTTTCATTTGTATAACATTAAAAATCCCGGCATTTACTTTCTCCAAAATCCCTTAAATGTTCTGCCTCGACATTCAGCCTGCTTCCGGGACCGGTTTTTTGTTTATCAGACAAACAGTTTTATAAAAATAAAATCAAATCCTGCCTGATTGTAAAATTATAAACCTATACCCTATAATTATTCCATGGTATTTGTGCTTTTATCTTAAAAAACTTTTTATTGTGAGGTAATTATTGGCAAGTTCCAGTGGTGATAAAACTGCCGGCATTTTTTTTGATATGCAGTTTTTAAAAAATTCAGTCATGAAGCTATACAGCTATGAGCTGGATTTTAAAAAACCACTTTTGCTAAAGGGCGCGCTCCAAAAAAACAGGAAAGGCATAATAATTGAAATACTGGTGCCCGGCGGAGCACAAGCCTTTGGTGAAATATCTCCCCTTCCTTTTTTCAGCCATGAATCTTATGAGCAGGCGCTTGAGCAGATTAAATATATCCGCGATGAAATGAACTTAAAAAAAAGCCAAAACCCTAAAAAGGTTCTACAGGAAATCATCAGCGGCAAACAAAAGTTACTTCCTTCTGTACAGGCAGGCATTGAGATGGCAGGACTAAACCTTACTGCTTTAAGCAGCAAAACATTGGAAATTATGGAGAGATATATGCCTGTTAATGGACTGGTATCTTTTAATGAAAAACCTTCAGATGAGCAAATAGAAGCAGAGGCGCTCAGGATAATAAAAAAGGGATATGGCACAGTAAAATTAAAAGTTGGCCGACTGGCCCCTGATGATGATTTATACATTGCTGAAAAATTAAACCATATATTTGAACAAAAAATAAGGTTTCGGTTTGATGCAAATTGCCTGTGGGACCTTGAAGATGCAATTTATTTTTCTGACATGCTAATTTCAAATGGTTTACACAGTTTGACGGATTACCTGGAGGACCCTCTAAAAGATCCTGCCGGGCTTGAGAATCTTTACTTTAGGACAGGACTTGGGATTGCACTTGATGAGCAAAAGTCCATAAGAAGCAAACCCCCATCTTTTCTTAAAGCGGTAATAATAAAGCCAACTATAACGGGGGGGTTTTCCAGCACTATAAAAATTTTAGACTATTGTAAGGACAATAACATTACTCCGGTTCTTAGCAGCTCTTTTGAAACGGGCCTTGGCATAGCATCGATTGCCCTTTTTGGCATGATTTTTGGAGGGCCCGAATACGCCCCTGCCGGGCTTGATACCCTTGAATGGTTTTCTTCAGATATACCGGATAAAAAACTTGAAATTCAAAATGGAAGGATATATACAGTTGAAGCTTTAAGAGCGGTAAGGGACCTAAATCTTGATAAACTTAAATTAATTGAATGACAATTTGAAATAATCATGCTTGAAAAACTTAAAATAAAACCAGGAGAAAGAATTGCAGTTATAAGCGAAAGCTGCCCCCAGTATATAGCAGCAATCACAGAATTATGGCAATCGGGGGCCGTTCTGGTTGCTATAAATCCGTCATATCCAGCCGCAAAGATAGCAGAATGTTTAAGGACAGTTAATTGCAACAGGGTGATTTCAGGGTTTGATAAAAAAGGCACAACTATAAAAAGGGTTTCTCAAAGCACTTTTGATGGAAAAGCTTACTCTTTTGATGAGTTTAAAATAAGCGATAGCGCCAGTAGCAAAAGCCATATTAAAAACAAAAATCCCTGGTTTTTCTTTATGGGTACAGCTTTTTTTGACCCTGCGGGTAAACTTGCAAATCCTGCAAGCATTATTTTTACATCAGGCTCAACAAATAAGCCTAGGGCAGTGCTTCATACTGCAGGAAACCATTACTATAGCGCGCTTGGTTCAAATGAAAATATTAAACTATCGCCTCAGGATATATGGCTCCTCTGTCTCCCCCTGTACCATATAAGCGGGCTTTCGCTGATAATGCGAGCAAACATAAGCGCATCATCCATAGCAGTTGCAGACACTGAGAGCCAGGAAATGGAACTTTCCGGCATGATTGAAAAATCCGGCGCCACACATATATCGGTTGTACCAACCCAGCTTTACAGGCTTATGCAGGATATTCGCTCAGTAAAACTGCTTCAGAAACTGTTAGCGATACTGGTTGGCGGAGGGGTAATGTCTGATGAACTGACAAAAGAGTGCCTGCAAAACGGTTTAAATATTTTTAAATCCTATGGCCTTTCAGAAATGGCATCACAGGTTACAACCACCGCGCCATCTGATTCAATAAAACATATGTATTCTTCCGGCAAACTTTTAGCTTACAGGGAACTTGCCATTTCACCGGATAAGGAAATACTTGTAAAGGGTAAAACCCTCTTTTCGGGATATGCCGGAAGCAATGAAAATAAGCTCAAAGATAAGCTTAAAAATAAGTCTGCCTCCACACAATACAGGCAGCCCGTCTCCGGATTTTATCTTCCAGTTGACAGTGATGGCTGGTTTTATACCGGGGATACCGGCTATATAGATGAAGAAGGATATCTTCATGTCATTGGAAGAATGGACCAGATGTTTGTTTCAAAAGGCGAAAACATTTATCCTGAAGAAATTGAAAATGCAATCCTTGGTTATCCTGGCATTGAAGAAGCAATAGTAGTGCCCATAAAAGACAGGGATGCTGGGAAAGTTTGCGCTGCTTTTATAAGGTTTGGCGCCACGGGCATAGATTTGCAAAATGCCGAAAACTCATCACCTGACAAAAATCCTGAAATAGCCAAAAACAGCATGTTGAAGGAAAAACTTAAAATATACCTTTCGCTAAAAATCGAGAAAATAAAAATCCCCAGGTATTACTTTGACTGGCCAAAAAACCAAAACCCCGGATTAAAGCCCGACAGGGAAAAGTTAAAATCACTTGCATCAAAACTTGTAAGGCTTTGAGCTTGCCCGGAGCATCTGACTGATTTTAGATGTATCTAAATTTAGTCTTGACTAAATTTATATATATGTTATATTGGTCATAAATAATTAGTTAGAAAATTACAAATATTTTTGATTCCTATGACTGAAAAGATAAACAGGATTTATAAATCTTTAATTGCTGAACATTTTAAAAATCATCAGCAAATGATTTTTCTAAGCGGTCCGCGGCAGGCAGGCAAAACTACTGTGGCTTTTATGGCACAGGAATTAACTAGCCGGTTTTCCTACTTGAGCTGGGATAATCTGGATCACAGGCAGATAATACTTTCGGGAGTATCAAGCGTTGCAGAAGCAGCAGGTTTGAATAAACTTTCTAAGGATATTCCTGTTATTGTGTTTGATGAAATTCATAAATATGGAAAATGGAAAACTTTTTTGAAAGGTTTTTTTGATACTTATAAGGAAATGGCAAAAATAATTGTAACAGGAAGCTCAAAACTAAATGTCTATAAAAAGGGTGGTGACAGTCTTATGGGAAGGTATTTCCCTTACCGGCTGCACCAGTTATCTTTGGCAGAGCTGTCCCGCCAGCAATTACCGGACCAGGAAATAAATAAACCTTTCAAAACTGAGAACAAGGTTTTTGAAAGACTGGTTATAAACGGTGGCTTTCCTGAACCTTTTATAAAAAACAATCCCAGGTTTTTAAACCGCTGGAAAAATCTGCGCCAGGAACAATTGATAAGAGAAGATATAAGGGACTTAAGCCAGATTCAGGAACTTGGTCAAATTGAGGTCCTTGCAGAAATTTTAAAATTTCAGGCTGCACAGCTTGCAAATTACTCAAATCTGGCAAAAAAAATAAGTACATCCCCTGCAACTGCAGCCCGCTGGCTGGCAACACTTCAGTCGTTTTATTATTGCTTTCTTGTTAAGCCCTGGTCTAAAAATATCCCGCGCTCTCTTATTAAGGAGCCTAAAATTTATCTCTGGGACTGGATAAATGTCGAAGAAGATGGCAGCAGGTATGAAAATCTCGTAGCATCTCACCTGCTTAAAGCTGTAAATTTCTGGACAGACTGCGGTTTTGGCCAGTACGACCTCTGGTTCATAAGGGATAAGGAAAAAAGGGAAGTTGATTTTCTTATATCGAAAAATAAAAAACCCTGGTTTTTAGTGGAAGTTAAATTATCTTCCAAAGGTGGGGTAAGCAAAAATCTTTCTTATTTCCACAATATATTAAACACACAGCATGCATTTCAGGTTGTCTTTGATATGGATTATATACAGGCAGATTGCTTTAAAAAAACCATGCCAACAATTGTTCCTGCGCAGACTTTTTTATCACAGCTAATCTAGCGCACGAAAGACAGGATATTTAAAAATCTTATTCTGACATGATTTCTATATCATCAAATTTCCTGAAATGTTCATCAAAAGAAAAGACTTTGTTTACCCTTTTTCCTGATAAATGACAGCATATGTAAGCGTCTACAAAATTAACATTTTGGTCCCTGTAAACATCAAGTGATTTAAAGATTATCTTTTTGTTTTCCATTATTATATTTTTTTTAAGCATTAAAGCTTTAATCTTCTCATTGATTTCTTTTTTTGGCAGCTCAAATACTTTCTCCAGCACATAGACAAGCTCTGATATAACCATATCGCAAACAAATAATTTATATATTCCTGATTCCATTTTATTAAAAAAGCCCGAGACCTTTTCTGCAAGGTCTGCAGGCTCACTGGTCAGGTACCGCAAAAATATGTTTGTGTCAGCATATACCAAATTATTCATCCATAACCTCTCTGGCATGCTCGGTTTGAGCAATTGACTCTATTTCATTCCAACTTTTTTTCCTGTATTTTGGAGGTATTTTTAACGAACCTTTTAAAGAATCAAAAGACTCAAATTTTTCCATAACTATAAAATTATCAATAATTTTAACATTCAGGTTATCCGATTCCTTCAGCGATAGCTTATCTCTTATTTCTTTCGGGATGGTAACCTGGCCTTTTCTTGTTATTTTAGTCTTACTCATAATTATTTCCTTGTTTTATAATATTAGTAGTATTTTATAATATCAGTAAGAAAATGTAAATAATACTGCAAAGGCAGGTTTTTCATAATAACTATTTTACCGGGTGAATCCGCATGTTACATGTGCCTGCTGCCTAAGCTTCCGCCCCAAAACGTTATCCAGGGATGCAAAGAAGCCGGTGTAATCGGCACCACTGTTGGTATTACAGGAGTGCTGCAGGCTAATGAAATCATAAAATTTATTTTGGGTGAAGGAAGTCTCCTAAGCAGAAAATTATTAATGATAGACTTGCTTAACTCAAGCTTTAAAAGAATAATTGTCGAAAAGAATCCAGGTTGCAAGCTATGTGGAAATAACCCTACAATAACCAGCCTTATAAATAATCAGGAATTTTATTCTCAGAAATAAAAGCTTTTTTTAAAGATAGCAATAGAGTATTGCTTTTCCTAAACAAAAAATTCAATCTTTTAGGCACCCTACCGGAACAACATATACACCATCGGCTCTCTTGTAAGCAGATGTTCCCGCATAAACAATCATTAAAAATGATGGCTCCTTCATATGTTCTGTATCAACAATATTTTTAAGTTTTATTAAATTGGCTGCCGCGTTATCAAGTTGATTACCGCCAACTTTTATTTCAACCGCAGCCCATCTGCCGTCATCTAATTTTAAAATACAATCCACTTCTAATTCATTTTTATCTCTGTAATAAAACACTCTTCCGTCAAGTTTATCTAAATATACTCTTAAATCTCTTGTTACCATAGACTCGAAGAAAAAACCAAATGTTTCCATATCCTTACTAAGCTCATCAGATGTCGCACCTAATGCAACTGCTGCAATAGATGGATCCACGAACTGTTTTTTTTGACTCATTCTAATTCTTGTGGCGCTTCGAAGTTTAGGTGTCCATGCATCAATATTTTCAATCACGAACAATTTTTCAAATGCATTTAAATACGAAGCAAATGTTGTTTTATCTACACCTTCTCCAACATTTTCCAGATCTCTAATCATCGTCTGATAATCGGTTAATGTAGAAATGTTTCTTGCATAAGTTCTTAGAATTGCTTTTGCACGATTTGGATTTCTTTTTATGCTATCAACATCTGTTATATCCGAATTTGTTAATCCTTCATAATAATCTTTCACATAATTAATTGCATTCTTGATTGATTGCCCATATAGACCCGGCCATCCACCGCGGCAAACCAGATTAACCTGATCATTAATAGTTAACTTAGACTGCCCTCTCACATTGTTTTCCGGTTCATTGAATAATTTTTCCAGCGATACTTCTCCCGAAGATTCTTTGGATTCAAATAATGACAAAGGACTCATCCTTATTCGGGCAATCCTGCCTGTACCGGAGTGCCTGTCAGGGTCATCTTCCGGTTTAGCTGAACCTGTTAAAATATATTGTCCGGCTTTACTGTTTTGTTCATCAATATCCAGTCTTACAAAGTCCCAAATTTCAGGTATTTTTTGCCATTCATCAAACAAGATTGGTTTATCACCCAATAGCAAATCTGCCTTGCTGGTTGTAGCATAAGTTTTATACCTTGAATAAACGATAGGGTCCTGCAATTTAATTATTGTATTGGCAAATCTCGAAGCAGTAGTTGACTTCCCGCACCATTTGGGGCCTTCAATCTGAATTGCTCCAATGTAAGAGAGTTTTTCTTTTATAGTTTTTTCGATTAATCTTGGTAAATACATATTGCCACCATTTTTATTATGATTATAGTCTAATTCGCCAAATTGTCAATAATCCGTTCCCCATATTGTCGATATTTTTTCGCCAAATTGTCATTACTGCATTCGCCATATTGTCAAATTGCACGAACCTGAATTTTCAGTTAGTATTGCCTATTTTTCATTGCCTGCAGTTCTTTCTCTATCTCTTCTTTAAGGTTGGCCCCATCCATTCCGAGATTCTCAGAACAGTAGATTTGCATAAGTTTAGCTAAATTCTGTTTCTAACCGGTAAATTCAGGTTTATAGGTTAGAAAGAAGGCAATAAATTTTCCTGCGTCCTCTTCGACATAACCTTCCCTGCAATCTTCGAAGTCATTTATAAGAATTTGCTTCTGGATCCCCCAGGTATAAATACAATAATCGCTGCGATTTCTGCCCCATTGAATGATTATTTGGCTAAAAAGATAGGATTTTTAATAAAAAAAGAAAGTATTAGGGATAAAATCAAGAAGAGAGGATTTCCGGAAATGAA
>CAZGTW010000068.1:0-7031 GCA_964528815.1 uncultured Actinomycetota bacterium
GCAAATAATAAATATTATAATTACCTGGATACCTCAAGCAGTATTTTTGGAGAAAACCTTATTGATATTTTAAAAAATCAGGATGAAAAAGGCAGCCTGATTGACAGGACGCAATACAGCCAGATACTCATATACACAGTGAGCGCTATTTTAAATGATTATCTTTTCAATGATTGCAATCTCAATAATGCTGAAGTAAACGCAGTTTTAGGCCATAGCCTTGGTGATTACAGCGCACTTTACAGTTGCGGGGCTTTTGATTTTGCAAAGGGCGCAGAAATTGTCTCATTCCGTGGAAAACTGATGGCCGGTGTTTCAGGTAACTTTAAAGATAGCAGTCAGGATGGTAATTTGCATGATTCAAGGCAGGGACAAAAAGAAATGATGATGGCGGCAGTAATCGGTTCAGATATCGGTACCATTTCTGAAGTACTTTCCAATTACAGCAGCAGTGTTTTTGTTGCAAATTATAATGATTATTCGCAGATTGTAATTAGCGGCTATGCAGGCGATGTCTTAAAAGCAGGAGAAGAACTTAAAACCAGAGGCGCAAAGAGGGTTTTGCCATTAAAAGTAAGTATAGCATCGCATTGCCCATTAATGAAAAAGGTATCTGAGGAGCTGGGAATTTTTATTGAAAAAAATATATCTTCTTTCAATGAACTTAAAATGGATTTCTTCTCATCTACCGAAGTGTCAAAAATATCGTCTGATATGATAAAGGATGTACTTGTCAGGCAGCTTACTAATCCTGTGAAATGGGTAGACTCCATTGAAAAAGCTCTATCTGAAGGAGCAAATACTTTTATTGAAGTCGGGCCCGGAAAGGTTCTATCAGGCCTGGTCAGGCGCATAGCTTCAAAGGCCGGAATGGAAGATTTACAGATATACAGCATGGACTCTTCAGAAGAAATCGGTAGTTTAAAAAAATATCTTGTAGAAAAGGGCCAATTAAATTAAAAACCTGGATTTAATTAATAAAATAATATTTCTAAAAAAATTAGCGCAGCAAACAAAATACTGGAGAGGAACTGATAAATGGAAAAACTGGAAGGTAAAATATGCATTGTAACCGGAGGAGCTGCCGGCATAGGTAAAAAAATCAGCTATGCACTTCTTGATAATGGTGCAATTGTATGCATATTTGATGTAAATGAAGAGAGCGGATTAAAGGCCATCGAAGATTTTAAAGCCCTGCATAAAGGAAAAAAAGCAGAGTTTTTTAAGGTAAATGTTGCAGATGAGAACCAGGCTGCATCAGCAATTGACAGCATTGCAGAAAAATACGGTTCAATCGATGTGCTGGTAAATAATGCCGGAATAACTCTTGATAACCTTATAATGCGGATGAGCATAGAAGACTGGAAGAAAGTCATAGACATTAACCTTACGGGCGCTTTTATCTGTTCAAAACATGCAGTAAAACATATGATAAAAAAAAGAAGCGGAAGAATAATAAATATATCTTCGATTGTAGGAGTTAAGGGAAATGCAGGACAGTGCAATTATTCAGCTTCAAAAGCAGGGCTGATTGGGCTTACAAAATCACTGGCAAGGGAAGTTGCAAGCCGCAATATAAATGTAAATGCAATAGCACCCGGGTATATAGAAACAGAAATGACTGCAAAACTTGGCGAAAACGTTAAAGAAAAACTGCTGGCCAGTATTCCTTCGGGAAAACTTGGGACACCTGAAGATGTTGCAAGTGCGGTGCTTTTTTTGGCTGGACCTGATTCAGAATATGCTACCGGCACAGTATTGAGTATAGATGGCGGAATGGGTATATAAGATAAATAGATACAGGAGCAAAAACAAAATATGGCAAAAAATAATTCAAATACAAAAAGGGTTGTAGTTACCGGAATGGGAGTAGTAACTGCAATAGGCACCGGTCTTGAAGAATTCTGGGCAAATCTTTCAGCGGGCAAATCAGGGGTCAGCCTGATAGATACATTTGATACTTCAAAACACGGCTCCAAAATAGCCGCGCAGATAAAAGATTTTGACCCTGCGGATTTTATGGATTTTAAGGCAGCCAAAAGGATGGACAGGTTTGCACAATTTGGCGTAGCTGCAACAGCACTTGCTTTAAAAGATTCAGGATTAAAAATAGACAGCACAAATGAAAACGATACAGGAGTTTTTATAGGCAGCGGAATAGGTGGCCTGCTTACACTTGAAGCTCAGCATCAGGTACTTATGGAAAGGGGAGCCGACAGAGTCAGCCCGTTTTTGATTCCAATGATAATATGTAATATGGCTGCAGCTCAGGCATCCATATTTTCAGGTGCAAAAGGGCCGGTAAGCACGGTTACAACAGCTTGCGCCGCAGGCTCAAATTCCATAGGGGATGCATATGAAGTAATCAAAAGGGGAGCAGCGAAGGTAATGATTAGCGGAGGTGCCGAAGCTGCAATCACGCCTCTTGGAATGGCAGGATTTTCAAATATGAATGCTATGTCGACCAGAAATGATGCGCCTCAAAAAGCTTCCAGGCCTTTTGACAGGGACAGGGATGGATTTGTCATGGGTGAAGGCGCCGGGGTCATTATATTAGAAGAATTGGAATATGCGATTTCCAGGGGCGCAAAAATATATGCAGAGATTTTTGGATATGGAATGACAGGAGAAGCGTTCCATATGACGGCACTTGAAGAGTCAGGTGTAAATGTAGTCAGGTGCATCAAAAACTGCCTTGATGAGGGCGGAGTATCTGTTGACGAAATTGACTACCTGAATGCGCATGGCACATCAACGCCCTTAAATGATATTGTTGAGAGCGCTGCAGTGGCAACCTGTTTCGGGGACCATATAAGGAAATTGAATGTAAGCTCAACTAAATCGATGCATGGGCACTGCCTTGGAGCGGCAGGAGCAATTGAAGCTGCGGCGACAATAATGGCAATCAAGAATGATCTTATACCTCCTACAATTAACCTTGATAATCCGGATGAGAAATGCGGCCCTCTTAACTTCACGCCAAATAAGGTCCTGAAAAAGACAGTCAACTTTGCCGTTTCCAATTCAATGGGTTTTGGCGGCCATAATGTGACAGTAGGGTTTAAGAAATTTGAAGGTTAGCATTTAAAAATTTTTATCCAAATCATAACATCTGTAAAAATTATGAGCGAAAACAGTATTGAAAAAAATTCAGATAAAACGTCAGAAAAGATTATATGCAGGAAGTGCAAAAAAGAAATAGAGCCGGAAGATTTCCTGATTAACCTTAAAGTATGCCCGAATTGCAATTACCATGATTACATGAGTGCAATGGAAAGGATACAGGCAACATGCGACCAGGGCAGCTTTGTTGAAATGGCAGGAGAAATAACTTCTTTTGATGTGCTTGATTTTTATGACCTTAAACCTTATAACGACAGGTTATCTGAAGCCAAGATAAAATCCGGTTTAAATGAAGCAATAGTTACAGGAGAAGCCGCAATAGGCGGCCACAGGGTGTCAATCGGAGTGATGGACTTTAATTTTATGGGCGGCAGCATGGGCAGCGTTGTAGGCGAGAGGATTAAAGTCATTGCTGATAACAGCATAAACAGGAAAATACCCCTTGTTATTTTTGCTGCAAGCGGAGGGGCAAGGATGCAGGAGGGGATAATGTCACTTATGCAAATGGCAAAGACCGTTTCATGTATAAACAGACTTCATGAAGAAAAAATACCATATTTCTGTGTTATTACAAATCCTACAACCGGAGGAGTGAGCGCAAGTTTTGCAACAGTTGCAGATATTATAATTTCTGAACCGGGAGCTCTTTTTTGTTTTGCGGGCCCGAGAGTTGTTGAACAGACTATTAAAAAATCTGTACCTGGAGATTTTGGCCTTGCTGAAAGAAACCTTAAAAACGGTCAGGTCGACATGATACTTGAACGCAAGGAAATAAAAGTCACACTGGAAAAACTGCTGCTTCTTTTTTCACCGGCAGTTTTATAAATCAGAGGGGATCAAAACTGAATGGTTGAAATTGAAAAACTTAATGGGCTTACAAAAAATTTCCTGAAGGATGCCCTGCATTCTATTTTTAAGCTGGATAAACTAAAAAGGCTGAGGGGATTTTCGGGAATTCATTTTAATGATGCTGAAAAAAAAGTTGCTGAAAAAATAGATAACTACAGGCATGTAGAAAGAGAAGCATTAAAATCATGGCGAGTTGTTGAATTATCAAGAGATGAAAACAGGCCACATACCCCGGATTATATAAAAGGTATTTTTAAAAACTTTGTTGAGCTTTCAGGAGACAGGCTGCAGATGGATGACAAGTCGATTATCAGCGGGTTTGGACAGTTAAACGGAAGGACTGTTGCAGTAATCGGGCATAATAAGGGGAAGGATATTAAAGAAAGGATAGCTTTTAACTTCGGTTCAAGCATGCCGCAGGGCTACAGGAAAGCAGACAGGGTAATGGACCTTGCTGACAGATTTGGTTTTCCGGTAATTACATTTATTGACACACCTGGAGCATATCCTGCCCTTGAGGCCGAAGACAATGGTCAGGCAGCAGCAATAGCAAACAGCATTTTAAAGATGTTTGAACTTAAGGTGCCGACACTGGTAGTTCTGATTGGCGAGGGAGGAAGCGGCGGTGCACTTGCCCTTGCAATTGGAAACTATGTGATGATGCTTGAGAATTCGACATATTCTGTGATTTCGCCTGAAGGATGCGCATCTATTTTATGGAGAGACAGTGGAGTTGCAAAACTTGCTGCACGCGCACTAAAGCTGACATCCAGGGACCTTTTAAAACTTGGGGTTATTGACAGGATTATTTATGAGCCTATGAGCGGTGCACAGAAAAACCCTGAGAGAACTGTGCGGATTGTGCGCAATTTCCTTTTGGGCACCCTTAAAAAATTTGACGGTTTTGGAAAAGATTATGACTTTAAGGCTGCAAGGGCAGATAAATTTGAAAAAATGGGCTATTTTAATTCCCCACAAAAAGTATGACTTTTTCAGCAAAAGATATATTTGTGCCTGCCTCCGGATACTGTGCAATTACTATGTCTTTCTGTATGGAATAATCAACTTTTATATAACTTACCTCATAAATTATACCCATATTATCAAGAACACCCTGTGCCTTGGAATATTCCATTGATACCATATCCGGGACTGCAACAAGTTCGTCATTTACAGATATAATAAGCTTTACAATGTCATTTTTCTTTAGTGATGTTCCTGCCGCAGGCATTGTGCCCAATGTGGTCCCAACCGGATAAGCACCTGATGACTCTTTTAATACCATCACATTAAAACCAAGGGCCTCAAGGCTGGTAATAGAATAAACATAATCATAACCGGCAAGGTCGGGTACTGTTACAAATTCTGCCCCTTTGCTTATAGTAATATCTATTATAGTATCCAGGGGATATGTCGAGCCGCCTTCAGGCAGCTGGCTTATTACTATACCGGGCATATAAAAATCATTGAATTCTTCATAGGTGGCGCCGCCTGTAAAACCCTCTTCTTTAAGCAATTTCAATGCACTTTCCTTATCCATTCCTGTCAGGTTTGGAACAGCAGCGCTGATTTCTTTGGCACCACTGCTGACTATGACATTTACAGTGCTGCCTGCAGGTACTTTACTGCCTTTTTGGGGCTGCTGTGAGATTATGAAATCTTTTTCTACTGTGTCGCTTGACTCTGTCCCTGATATTTTTAAGCTTAAACCATATGTTGAAAGAATATCTTTTGCCTGCTGGGCTCCTATATTAATAACTGGCGGCACAAATGAATATTCTGACTCAGACCTTAAGTTTTCAAGTTCAGTATTGTTTGCTAAAAACAAAGGAAGAAAAATAAAAAATAAAACAGCAAAAAGCGCAGCCAGCCCTATAAGGAAATTACGCAACCTGGCAGATTTTTTATATTGCTTTGCATATGCCTTTTCTGCCTGCAAAGAGCTTCCAGGGTAAGAAATATCATCCTGGTTGTAAGGTATTTTTAAGGATGCGGCTCCGGATTTATTTTTACGCAATATCTGATGTCTCCGCCTGGATTGGCCGTTACTTGCAGCAATCTCTTCTTTTTCAAAGGAAAGCATCCGCCCTTCAAGGAAATTTTCCAGATCCTTTTTTAATTCACTTGAACTTGAATATCTGAGTGCCGGGTTTTTTTGAAGGCATTTCATAACTATCTTTTCAATTTTTGGAGAAACTCCTGGTGCAAGAACTGAGATCGGCTGCGGGTTTTCACTGATATGGCGCAGACTTATATCGATGGAGCTTCCGCCCCTGAAAGGGACATCTCCGCAAAGCATCTCGTACATTACTATGCCAAGTGAATAAATATCGGAGCGGTAATCAAGTATCTTGCCCTGGGCCTGTTCCGGTGAGACATAGTGTGCGGTCCCGAATATGCCCATTGTTTTTGTAATGTCATCAGCAACTGTTTTGGCTATTCCAAAATCAGTAAGTTTTACATGGCCTTCTTCAGTTATCATTATGTTTTGCGGTTTTATATCTCTGTGGACAAGGTTATTTGAATGCGCTTCCTGCAGGGCATTGCATATTTGTATTGCATAAGATGCAGTAAGTCGTGCACCAAGTGAACCGTTTTTTTCAATTATTTTTTTCAGGCTCTCTCCACTGACATATTCCATTACAATGAAGTAAAGGTCATTAAACTCACCCCATTCATATATACCTACAATGTTGGGATTTGAGAGCCTGGTAAGTATTTTTGCTTCTGATTTAAAGCGCGCGATAAAATTGCGGTTTGATGAATAATTCTCGTGCAGTATTTTTATAGCAACTTTTTTTGCCTGTCTTATATCATAGCCAAGGTATACATCTGCCATACCTCCAGAGGCAAGTTTTGAAAGTATCTCATACCTGTCATTTATTTTCAGCCCTGTTAGCCTGTCTGTTACCATACTGCCGTTATGATTTTTTAATTGTTATTACTGTTATATTATCACGGCCACCCATTTTATTGGCTGCCTTTATAAGCTCTTCAGTGATTTTTTTCGGCTGTCTGTGTTTTGATACAATTGAAAAAATCTGCTGGTCCGTAAGCAT
>CAZGTW010000069.1:0-4039 GCA_964528815.1 uncultured Actinomycetota bacterium
TGGCACATAGGCATTAAAGGCGAAAACTATAAATTCAATACGCTTTAAACTTTAAAAGGATTAGCAGGCATTTGTTAATAACGCAAATAACCGCTTTTTCCATTGAACCAATTTATATTAATTAAGGTTACAGAATGAATTGCCATAAAAAAAAGTTACTGTTATTTATATTTACTGTTTTTTTAATTTCAGCATTATTGCCTGCCCTGCTTTTAACAGGTTGCGGGACAAAATCAAAATCGGCAAAAAAACAGATTGACCCTGAAGAGGTACTTAATGAAGCCGATTATATAACAAAAGACAGAATTGCGTTTGCATCTTACTCAACGGGAAAATCACAGATTTACATTATGAATAATGACGGGACAAATATCATTAATATTTCAAAAAATGATGTCAATGAGTTCGGTTTTTCATGGTCCCCTGATGGAAAAAAACTTGCATTTACCTCAGACAATTTTGGCAGGGGACAGGTCTTTATCATAAATTCTGATGGCACAGGCAGGGAAAACCTTACAGGCGACGATTCCTGGTATGGCTATCCTGACTGGTCCCCTGACGGCAATAAGCTGGCATATGTATCAGGACAGCCCGAGATGCAGAATGGCCAGGCTAATATAAAGGGCCAGGTTTATATCATGAATATTGACGGCAGCAACAAAATAGACCTTTCCGGGGGAATTTATAATGACTGGAACCCTGCATGGTCCCCGGACGGTAAAAAAATCGTATTTGTTTCCTATAAGGATTCGGTCCCCCAGATATATACCATGAACCCCGACGGTAAAGACAGAACCAGCCTTTCCAATAATGATTTAGAGGAGCTTTATCCAACCTGGTCACCCGACGGCAGCAGGATTGCATTTGTATCTTATGTTAATGCAATACCCCAGATATATACCATGAATCCCGACGGCACAGGCAGAACCAGCCTTTCAAATAATGAATTGGAGGAACTTTATCCCACCTGGTCACCCGATGGCAGCAAACTTGCTTTTGTTTCATATAAAGATTCTATTTCACAGGTATTTGTAATGAATCCCGATGGCAGCGGCAGGAAAAATCTGTCTGATAATAATAATGATGAATTGTACCCCACCTGGTCACCCGATGGCAGCAAACTTGCTTTTGTATCTTATGTCAATAAGATTGCAAAGATCTTTATAATGAACTCAGACGGAAGTGAAAGGACAGTTATAGAGCTAAAAAACATATCAGGCATAAACCCCATATGGTCCCCCTTAAGTTAAGGCAGGCAATATTAATGGATACTGGCCACAAAAGCAATAAAAAAACAAATTTAAAATCAGTTCTAAACTTCCAGACAATGACTGCATCATTGTTCCTTGCCGTATGCGTTACACTTTTGTGTGTGTCATGCTCAGGCAGAAATATTCAAAGCCGAAGCCAGCAGGAGGGTATAATTGCTGAAAGTAAAATAGCTTTTGAATCGCAAGGAGAGCTTTTATGGCAAGTGTATGTAATGAGTCCGGATGGCACAAAGAAAATAAACATTTCAAATAATAAATATGATGAAGGTAACATATCCTGGTCCCCAGACAATAAAAAAATAACTTTTGTCTCAAACAAAAGTGGACACTACCAGATTTACACAATGGACCCGGACGGAAAAAACCAGGTCAATATTTCAAACAGCATTTATGACGACTTCATGACTTCCTGGTCGCCCGATGGCAGCAAAATAGCATTTGAATCAATAAGGGATGAAAACTGGCAGATTTACATAATGGACCCGGACGGGAAAAACCAGGTCAATATTACAAATAATGAATTTTTAAACTGGCACCCTGCCTGGTCTCCCGATGGTTCTAAAATCGCATATGAATCGCGCCATTACCTTGACAGGAGCGATTATGGAAAGAGGCAGATTTACATAATGGACCCGGACGGAAAAAACCAGGTCAATATTTCAAATAATGAATATATTGACCGGCACCCTGCCTGGTCTCCTGACGGCAGCAAGATAGCATTTGAGTCATACAGGGATGGTCACTACCAGATATATGTAATGGACCCGGACGGAAAAAACCAGGTCAATATTTCCAATAACCAGTATGATGACTGGTACCCCACTTGGGCACCTGATTGCAGCAAAATAGCATTTACATCTTCAAGGGATAATGGCACCTATCAGATATATGTAATGGATGCAGACGGAAAAAACCAGGTCAATATTTCAAACAGCACCAATATGCAAAGCAGCCCCGCCTGGTCAAAATGATTTAAAAGCAATTCTTAAGTTGTCTGGCAACAAGCAGCAATGTAAATTTTTTCATTTATATTGACATGAGGGTAGTTTTGCATTATTATCATGAAAGTTTGTACAATAATGAACATAATTTCACTTTTTTGATTAATAATTAGTATTTATTTTATAAAATATTACAAAAATTTATTATCACATTAATTTTGATACTTATTTCAATAATTACTTAAATACTGTTTTAATAATGTATATTTAAATTCCGTCAGCCTGGTTGGATTTGGAATCTGGATTATTAAAAAGAGTTGGAATAAAAGGAAATTTCAGAAAAAATAATAAAATATTTAAAAACTAAACATAGATACAGCTCAACTATGTTTTTTAAGGGCCCAAAAAAACTGTTGAAAGGAGGGAATCTTTACAAAAAGTATTAAAGGCCTATAAAGAGCTGAAAACCTTAAAAAGGAGAAAAAATGAAAAAATCAGTAATGAAATTACTTGTTTTCGCACTTGTAATTTCAATAGTTGCAGCACTTGGAATAGCAGGTTGCACTACTACAACAACTGCAGATACAACTGCAGCAGCCGAATCACAGGTTGAAGGAACAACAGCTGCTGAAGTTGTAGAAGGGGAAGAAACTGTTGCAGCAACACAATCACCTTTCCAGGGTGCACCTGATGAAGTGTATCACATGTTAGTATTTGTTACAGGCGTTGAATACTGGATTCCGGTTTATGAAATGTTTAAGGAATGCGGAAAGCAGCTTGGTGTAAAGACAGTCTACAGTGGTACTCCTGAATATGATATAAACAAAGAACTTACCGTATTTGAGCAGGTTGTTGCTACAAATCCTACAGGTATTTATCTCTGCCCAATGCAGCCCGACCCGTTCATAGAGCCTATTAACAGGGCTATAGAATCAGGCATTGCAATTACAACGTTTGCAACTGACTCTCCGAAGAGCAACAGGCAAATATTTATTACTTCAGATAATGTCCGTGAAGGAACATATGCTGCCAACAGACTCGCTGAAGAAATTGGAGGAAAAGGCAAACTGGCAGTTCTCAGGAACCCCGGACAGCTCAATCATGATATAAGGTGCGACACCTTTATCAAGACAATTGAAGAAAACTGGCCGGATATTCAGATTGTCGGCGACGTAGCCAGCAACCA
Source organism: uncultured Actinomycetota bacterium (assembly GCA_964528815.1). Taxonomy (GTDB): domain Bacteria; phylum Actinomycetota; class Humimicrobiia; order Humimicrobiales; family Humimicrobiaceae; genus Fen731. The sequence goes on from CAZGTW010000069.1 coordinate 3,399, forward strand.
GGATCCTGAAAAGGCTTATCAGGCAGTCCTGACAATGGCCCAAAAAGATCCTGACCTTGGCGGTGTATTCATGCCTGAAGCAAACTCCGGCATGGGCGCAGCACAGGCAGCAGATGAACTTGGCGGCAAAATCAAGGTACTCTGCTGTGATGTAAACAAGCAAATACTTGATATGATTAAAGCAGGGCAGATCTGGGGAGCAATCAATCCCAACCAGGGAATGCAGGGATATTTTGGTATGCTGACTCTTTTTGTAACTGCACATCCTGAACTTGTTGATCCGATGAACGAAGATAAGGCTATGGGCAAAAACCCTGTAACTCTTCCCTTTGTAGACAATGGCCTTTCAATCGTTACTGCAGAAAACGTTGACTACTACTATCTTGACAAATACCTTGAAAGAAGGGGGAGCAAGGGAGTAGCTGAATAATCCGTAAAATAAATGAACGGATTATATATTTTTATAGGGGCGGCAAACAAAGTTGCCGCCCCTTTAAAAAAAACTAAAAAAGCATCGTTTCAAAGAAATAAATAAATGGAAAGACAAAGAAGCTGCTGCGTATGGGTAAAGTTTATTTTAACGGAATGAGAAATATAATAAAATATCAAAAATATAAAGAGTTTGAGTAAGCAACGTTAAA
>CAZGTW010000069.1:4049-6857 GCA_964528815.1 uncultured Actinomycetota bacterium
CCAGGTAATCCTGATAGGGAATTCTATTTAATATGAAAACAAATTAATTATTTTTAAATATCTGGATTTTATAAATTCGCTTTTTGGAGGTAATTTTTGACAGAAGAAATAGTATTAAATGTTAAAAATATCGAAAAAAGTTTTACAGGAACAAAGGCCTTAAAAGGGGTTGAGTTTTCACTCCGCAAAGGTGAGATACATGCGCTTGTGGGGGAAAACGGCGCAGGAAAAACCACGCTGATGAATGTTATAAGCGGGGTGTTTAAACCTGATGCAGGTGAAATATATATTAACGGGAAAAAAGTTGAAATCAACAGCCCATACGAAGCCCAGAAATATAATATTAGTTTTGTTCACCAGGAGATTGCCCTGTGCGACACTGTTACAGTAGCTGAAAACATTTTTATGCCTGCAATTAACCAGAGCAAAAGTTTTACAGTAAACTATAAAAAACTGAATGCAATGGCAAAGGAAATATTAAAGCCACTTGCAGACATAAGGCCCGATAAGCTTGTCAGTGATTTAAGCATGTCCCATCACCAGATAATAGAGATTGCAAGAGCTCTGTCTCTTAACTGCAAGATACTTATTCTTGATGAGCCTACTTCTGCGCTTTCTGAAAGCGAGTCAAAGGTGCTATTTAAAATCCTTCATGAACTTAAAAGCAGGGGGATAGGAATTATTTATATAAGCCACAGAATGGGGGAAGTATTTTCTGAATGCGACAGGGTAACAGTTCTCAGGGATGGCAATTACCTGGGCACGTACGACATAAAAGATGTGGACAGGCGTGAAATTGTAAATAAGATGGTCGGCAGGGAAATAGATGACACTTATCCCCAGAAGTTAAAAGATATGCAGATGACAAGAGAAGTGATTTTCGAAGTAGAGGATTTTACGGGGAAAAAATTCAGGAACATAAGCTTTAAGCTTTTCAAAGGTGAAGTTCTTGGCATAGCAGGACTGATCGGTTCCGGAAGAAGCGAGCTTGCCCAGGCAATTTGCGGGTTCAGCCAGGTAAAAAAAGGAAAGGTAATTTATAAAGGCAAAGAGGTAAAGCTTAATGCGCCATCTGATTCAATAAAGAAAGGCATAGTTTATCTTACCGAGGATCGTAAGATTGACGGCCTATTCCTTGATCTTTCCATAATGCAGAATATTTCAGCTATGGATATACCAAAAATCTCCGGCAAGGTGATAATAAACAGCAGGCTCGAAGAGAACCAGGCAAGCCAATATGTAAAGACTTTCAATATTAAAAGCAGGACTCTAAACCAGAGCGTACGCTCCCTCAGCGGCGGAAACCAGCAAAAAGTGCTGTTTTCGAAGATACTTTCAGTAAATCCAAAAATAATTTTCCTTGACGAACCTACAAGGGGAATAGATGTCGGGGCAAAGGCCGAAATATATAAACTTATAAGGGAACTTGCAGGCGAGGGCATAGGTATAATCTTTATATCCTCTGAGCTTCCTGAGATAGTCGGGATGAGCGACAGGGTAATTGTAATGCACGAAGGGGAAAAATCAGGTGAGATTACCGGCGAAGATATAAATGAGAAGAAAATTATTCATCTGGCTTCTGGAATTGTAAAAAATTAACAGAAAGGAATCCTTATATGGCTGATATTGGTAAAAATTTAAGTCCGGGAACAGGAAGAAGAAAAGGCAGCTCGATTGGTGCGGCTTTAAATAATTTCCCGGAAATAAACCTGATATTTATTATTGCTGCCGTGTGGATAATACTCAGTTTCCTGACAAAGAGCTGGAACACCTGGGGTAATATACGGGCCATACTTATGTCATTTTCAATTGAAGGCATTGTTGTAATCGCAATGACTATAATGCTTATTGTGGGCGGGTTTGACCTGTCTGTTGGTTCAGTCATGGCGCTTACCATGATACTTGCGGGCAAGTTTTTCCTTTCGGGAGTTAATCCATGGCTGGCAAGTGTTCTTGCAATTATAATTGCGGGTTGCGTGGGGGCTGTTATAGGTTTCTTTGTCACCAAGGTGGGACTCAATTTTTTGATAACAACACTTGCGGTAATGGTCACAGCCCGGGGCCTGTGTTATGTAATTACCAAGGGTACGCCGCTATCCCTATTTGAGTTGCCGGCAAGCTTTAAATTTATCGGCCAGGGCCGTATTTCAGAGATACCTTTTGTAATAATACTTTTTGCGGCAATAGTCATATTCAGTGACTTTATGCTGCGCAAATCATCTGTTTTAAGGAAAGTAATCTATACGGGAAGCAATGAAAAAGCTGCAATACTTTCAGGAATAAATACAAGCAGGGTCAAGTTTATTGTTTGCGTGCTCACCTCAACACTTGCGGGTTTTGCAGGCATCCTGTACATGGCAAAATTCGGGGGTGCAACTGCCCAGTTTGGCACAGGGCTGGAAATAACTGCAATTTCAGCAGCAATTATCGGAGGCGCTAGTTTAAGCGGGGGAAAAGGAACGGTGCTTGGAGCAGTGCTTGGTGTTGCATTTTTGCAGATAATAACCGGTGCCATGGTCATGCTAAACGTCAACCCTTACTGGCAGGATTTTATCAGGGGCCTGATTCTTCTGGCAGCAGTGACACTTGACCATATTAGGCAGAGCAGGCGAAGGGTAATATAGTTTTAAACGGCGGAAAATAATACTTGCTTTATGTAAATTTTAATTATCGGCTCATTTATGAAAGTAACTTTATTAAATGTTAATAATTCAGGGAGAATATAAATGGCTTTACTTTTAGGACTTGATATCGGTTCGACAAGCATTAAAGCTAATATATATGATGAAAAGGGTCACATAGTATCAG
>CAZGTW010000070.1:0-2827 GCA_964528815.1 uncultured Actinomycetota bacterium
AGGCCCTTGTTTAAAAATGCCATTTCCCTCATGCGTGCCGAGAGGATTTCATATTTATAATCTATTTCCTCAAATATCTCTCTATCTGCAAAAAATGTCACAATGGTTCCATGAGTGTCAGTTTTTCCGCCTTTTACAAGGTCCGTTACAGGATTACCCCGCTTATATTCCTGCCTGAATATATAGCCGTCCCTTCTTACCTCAACAATGAGCTTTTCTGAAAGCGCGTTTACGACAGAAAGGCCCACGCCGTGAAGGCCGCCTGATACCTTATATCCTTCACCGCCGAATTTCCCTCCTGCGTGCAGCTTGGTAAGGACTATTTCCACAGCCGGACGGTTATATTTCTCAACTTTTTTTACAGGTATGCCACGGCCATTGTCAATAACTGTGACTGAATTATCTTCATTTATTACAATAAGGACATTGTCGCAGAATCCTGCCATTGCCTCATCAATACTATTATCAACCACTTCATAAACCAGGTGATGCAAACCTCTCTGGCCTGTTGAGCCTATATACATGCCGGGTCTTTTACGTACAGCATCAAGGCCCTCAAGCACTTTTATATCTTTTGCATCATAGCTGGATTTTTTCAAATCTTTCAAAAATACTCACCTCACAAAAACAACTACAAGGTTTTAAACATAAATAAAGAGCAATAAGTATCCCAAAAGATATCAGAAAACTTACTTATCACCCTTTAATTTTTTCCGGTATAAATTAAAGAAATACATCCACTGCAAACCAAAGTTTTATATTATTATACCATAATATGACATTTTTTTTGTGTAAAAAAACAAATAAAAACCTTTAAAGACTTCATCTTGCATATCCTTCAGGCGGATTCTTCTTCATTTGCTTATAAGCATTAATAAGCCCGTTTGTTGAGCTGTCATGAGAACTTACTTTTCCGTCTCCGGAAAGCTCCGGAAGGATTTTATTTGCAAGCTGCTTACCAAGCTCCACGCCCCACTGGTCAAAACTATAAATGTTCCATATTATTCCCTGGACAAATATTTTATGCTCATACATAGCAATAAGGCTCCCCAGGGTATGGGGTGTTAACATTTTGAAAAGTATTGAATTGGTCGGCCTGTTGCCTTCAAATACTTTAAAAGGCGAAAGCCTTTTTATATCGTTTTCTGACTTGCCGGATTTTTTAAGTTCCTCAATAACTGAATTTAAAGATTTTCCTGCCATAAGCGCCTCTGTCTGGGCAAAGAAGTTTGCAAGTAGTATTTCATGATGGCTTCCGCACGGGTTATGGCTCATTGCAGGCGCAAGAAAATCGCATGGGATAAGTTTTGTGCCCTGGTGTATAAGCTGGTAAAATGCATGCTGCCCGTTGGTTCCCGGCTCTCCCCAGATTACCGGGCCGGTCTGGTACCGTATTGTTTTGCCGTCTCTGCCAATGCTTTTACCGCTGCTTTCCATGTCTGACTGCTGAAGGTATGCGGAAAACCTCGCCATGTACTGGTCGTATGGAAGCACCGCATGGCTCTGGGCATTAAAAAAATTGTTGTACCATATTCCAAGAAGGGCAAGTATTACAGGTATATTTTTACCAAAAGGAGTGTTTTTAAAATGCATATCCATGGCATGGGCCCCTTCAAGCATTTGACTGAAGTTTTCAAAACCAATTGTGCATACTATTGAAAGCCCTATTGCGGACCAAAGTGAGTATCTTCCTCCGACCCAATCCCAGAAAACAAACATATTTAATGGATCTATACCAAACTTTGAAACCGCTTCGGCATTGGTCGAAATAGCAATAAAGTGTTTCTTAATATGCTCTTCTCTTCCAGCGCCTTCCAAAAACCATTTGCGGGCCGTACCTGCATTTGTCATTGTTTCCTGTGTTGTGAAAGTCTTTGAGGCAACCATAAAAAGTGCCGTTTCCCTGTCAAGCTTTTTAAGTGTCTCTGCAATATGTGTTCCGTCTATATTTGAGACAAAATGCGGCTTTATTTCGTTTTTGGCATAAGGCTTCAGTGCTTCTGTGACCATTGCCGGCCCCAGGTCAGAGCCTCCTATGCCGATGTTTACTATGTCAGTAATGCGCCTGCCTGTGTATCCTTTCCATTTGCCAGAAATAATGATGCTTGAAAACTTTTCCATTTTAGAAAGGACTTCGTTAACCTGGGGCATAATGTCTTTTCCATTTACAAAAACAGGTATCCCTTTCCGGTTGCGGAGCGCCGTATGAAGTACCGGACGGTTCTCGGTTTCATTTATTGCCTCCCCCGAAAACATCTGCTCTATCGCTTCATATACACCAGTTTCTTGCGCAAGTGAGCAAAGAAGCTCCATTGTCTCTTCAGTAATAATATTCCTGGAATAATCAAGCAGAACATCTTCGAACAAAACTGAAAACTTATTGAATCTGTCCCTGTCGGTTCCAAAACTGTCTTTAAGGCAAAATTTTTCCATCGCCTTTTTATGTCCTTTAAGTTTTTGCCAGGCTTGTGTTTTTAATGGATTTATTTTTTTAAGCATATTATTCCCGATTTTATAATTCTAAAATGATTAACTGAATAATTTTTACTGGACCTTAAATTTTAAGTCCTTTATTGCCTCTTCGCCAATGAAACCGTTTATTTTTTCAATCAGCTGTTGTTTCATCATTCCAAGCTCGCTTGCCCATGTGGCATTTGTGACCTTTATATAAAGCATGTCCTTAAAGATTTTCTGGGGTATTGTCTTTTTTGCTATGTCGCGGCCAACAATTTCCGGCCAGTGGTTAAAAAGGCTGAATTTTTTAAGTTTTGCGCCGAATTCTTCTTTTGTGAGATACTTATCAATTACCGAGCCAAGGTCCATAACA
>CAZGTW010000070.1:2927-6655 GCA_964528815.1 uncultured Actinomycetota bacterium
GCAATATCTGCACCGGTTTTAATTATTTCAAGCGCCTTGATTTGCGCTATTCCTTCAGATAGTTCCTTGTCCACAGCTTCCACATTGCCCCCACCGCCACAGCAAGTTGTGTTTTGCCTTGTTTTTTCTGTTTCCACAAATTTTGCGCCCGGAATAAGTTTTATCAGTTCCCTTGGTTCATCATAAATGCCTGAGTTTCTTCCAAGATCGCAGGGGTCATGGTAAGTGATTTTTGCTTTTACAGGATTTAAGTAGATTGCCCGGTCTTTTGCAAGCTTATATAAATACTGCACCTCGTGCATGACTTCAAAATTCATTTTTACTCCGGTATCAAGCTCAGGATATATGTGGCTCCACATATGAAAACAGGAAGGGCAACTTGTGACCAGGTATTTTGCCCCGGTTGCATTTACCTTTTCTATATTATGTTTTGCAAAATCAGTAAACTCCAGTTTAAAGCCTGATGACATTAGCGGAAAACCGCAGCACCATTCTTCCTCGCCAAGCAGGCCGAATTTTACTTTTGCTGCCTGGAGAATCCTTACAACACTGCGCGGTATCTTGAAAACCCTTGGTGAAAAAGACGATACGCAGCCAACAAAATAAATGACATCCGCCTTTTGGCTCACGTATTTGTCTTCAGGAACGTCAGGGACCTGGTTTATCCATTCGACCCTGCCCTCATTTGTATCAAAAGAAATGTTGCGTGAAACTTTGAGCCTGTCCTTTAAAAGGTCAAGCACCTCAGGGCCCTTCTTTTCATCTGCAAGGTCGGCCCTAAGGGAAATCCATAGCTTCTGCAAGTCTATATTTACCGGGCAGTCTACTTCGCATCTTGAACATAATGTACATTCATATGCTGCCCTGGCAAGGTCGTCCAGGTGCTTATCGGTAAAATACCTTTTACCAAGAATCCTGCCCCATAGTGTCTTGCTTCTTATCCTTCGCTTTAAAAGCTCCACTTTTTTTGCAGGAGTGACTGAAAGGTCATTGTTTGCATTATATGCTGAACACACCTCGGTGCACTGCCCGCATCTTGTGCAGGACTCGATATTGAATAATTGCCTTACAGAATATTTATCCGTACTCATTATTTATGCACCTGGCCTTTACTGTGTTTATTCTTTTCCATAACATTAATAACGCTTGCCACCGGGCTGAAAAGCGCATGGGCAAACTTTGAAAACGGGATATATACAAATGCCAGCCATATTGCTGAAACATGGGCGTGCCAGAAAACCTTATAACTTGCTATCCATGCAGCATCTGTTGCCTGCGGAAAAGCATTCTGCAGGCCCCTCCCCATATAAAAACCGACAAATCCAAGCTTGCCGATGTACTGGGGCGTGCGCTCAATGATATACCTGAATGCTTCAGTGAACCACCCGGTTAAAAGTATAACAAATATAAAAATAAGCAGGAAAACGTCCTGGAACATCATCATTCCTATTTTCTTCTTGGAAAAAAGCCCCCTTACAAAGGCAACCAGCACACCGATAAGAATTACAACATTTAATACCTCATTTAGTACTGCTGTCACCCAGTGGTCCTTATTTGCCAGTGCATCCAGGAATTCTGAGGTCCCGGGCTGGTAATTAAAAAGCGGAGCCATTTCAACAGCAACACCTGAAAGCACTGAAAGGATAAAAAGTACAAGTATGCCCCAGAAAAGTAATGTATGTGCTAGCCATTTTATCTTGTTTTCCTTGAAAAGCTTGGTATGAAGTATGCTGTCAAAAATTATTGAAAGCACTATGGGACCGAATTTTCTGGAGAAAAAGGTTTTAAAAAATTTTCCTACAAAATACCAGAACTTGTGCCACCTGCTTTTACCGTCAAGCCCTGACACTGCATATTCAGAAAGAGAACCCTGCATTATTGTAGATATCCTGTAGAGGAGCCCCCCGATAATAGCTATTGTAAAAAGTATGTGGAGTATCCAGAAGTGTATGCTGACCATTTCTATTTTCATATTGTATCCTAACGCTCCAATTCCAGTAATCCGGCTTTAATATTTTTTAATACAGCAACGGTTTTTACCGGATTTTATTTTGTTGTAATTGATAATTATTTAGCAGAATATTATAAATAATTATTCCGAATTATTCTATAACTTTTACTTCTAAAATCTTATAAATCCTGCAAATCAGGATTTTATTTTGAAATGCCGTTGCCGGTAACAGTCATTTCCTGCACACTATCTTTTCCCATCTCTTCAATGTGGGAAACATAATTTATATTGCTGGTTGTAATGAATGTCTGGTAGCGGTCTTTTATCAGGTCAAGCACTATCCTTTCCCTCCGGGTATCAAGCTCGGACAGTATGTCATCAAGAAGCAGTACGGGGTTGGTTCCGGTTTTCTGCCTTATTTCTTCAAGCTCACAGAAACGCAATGAGACTGCTGCTGCCCTCTGCTGTCCCTGAGAACCAAATGCTTTTATATCCCTGTTTCCGAATATTACAAGAAAATCATCCCTTTGAGGCCCTGTAATTGTTGTCTTGTAATTAATCTCCTTCTGGAGATTTTCATCAAGTTTGTTTTTAAACTGCCTGCTTATCTCATCTGCAGTTATCTCTGCTGCATGGTTTTGGATTGTTCCGGGTTCGCCTGCTGATTCTGCATCGTCATTTGCATTTTTTCTTTCCCAGCTGAATACATACTGGATGCCGGAGGTCACTTCAGGGAAAAACTTTGACATATAGCCCGAAAAAAATGGCCTTATGGAATTTAACAGGCCATATCTTTTCCATATGATCTCGCTGCCGTATTTTACAAGGTTTTCGTTCCATATTTCAAAAGTTGTATTCTGATTTGCCTTTGGGACCGAGTCTACACTTTTTAGAAGGCTGTTTCTCTGGTTCAGGATTTTCTGGTACTGAAGCCTCAGGGCCTGATAACCTGGGTATATTTTTTCAAGTATATCATCTAAAAACTCCCGCCTGTTTGACGGACCGCCCTTTATTATCCTTAAATCATCAGGCGTAAACAGCACTGCGGGCATTATGTTTGTAAAATCTGACTTCTTTTTGCACAAAACCCTGTCCACCTTTATCTTGAGGTTATTTCCCGCCCTGAACTCAAGCTCTATGAGCCTTCCATCTACATGCGCACGTATAAGGGCAAAATCGCTTCCCCACTTTATAAGCTCATCGGGATTTGATGAACGGTGGGACCGGCCTGCAGATAAATAATAGATAGATTCGAGAAGGTTTGTCTTTCCCCTGCCGTTGTCCCCAAAAATAAGGACGGTATCTTTGTTAAAATCAATATTTAAATCGCTGTAGTTTCGAAAGCAGGTCAATTGTAATTTTTTTAAATGCATAAAATTATCAATGGCATCCTGAACATCCGGAGCATGAGCCGGAACATGACCTTGATGTTGAGCAGGAGCCGCTGGTACAAGAGTCCCCGGAATAATCGCTGCCGCTGGAGGATGACTTAAAACCCACGGGGGCAAATACCCTTGCCATATTGCCGCTGCCGCAGCTCTCGCACACCACATCTTCTGTTTCGCTTCCCCTTAAAACGACTTCGCATACATTACCGCAATCATTGCATTTATAATCAACAAAACGCATTTTTTATAACCACCTTAAAATATAGTATTGTACCTAAAGCAAGCAAAATATAATTATTTTTATGCCTGCATAATATAATAAATAATATAATATTATATTTCGCTTTAATTATAAAATAAGTTTATCAGGCACTTTCAGCATTTGATTA
>CAZGTW010000071.1:0-6524 GCA_964528815.1 uncultured Actinomycetota bacterium
AAAACAGGGAAGAACTGTACAAGTATCTTGCTTTTGAGTTAAGCGACATACTTGAAAGAATTTTAAGTGAAAATGAGTATGTAGGAGTTTCATGGGGCACAACTCTGGAGGGGTTGGGTAAATACCTCGAAGTTAAAAAAAGAAAAGATATTAAAATCCTTCCTGTTTGCGGCTCAGTAGGAGTTGAGGGAGAAGAATATGCAACCAATGCGACAACGAGACTGTTTTCAGAAAAACTTGGCGGCATGTATTATACAATAAATGTTCCTGCATGCCTTGATACAAGGGAAGCAAAAGAAATCCTTGAAAAAGACAGTAATACCCTGCAGATATTAAAACATATCAAAAATATAACAACATCGATACTTGCAGCAAGCGATATAAGCCTTGAGACATCATTTGGAAAACTTGGGCATTTTACAAAAGGCGATATAGATTATTTAAATAGTCTTGGCATTGTGGGTATTCTAAACTTTGAGTTTCTTGACAGAGATGGCAATCTTATCCTTAATAAATTAACTGACAGGATTTTAAGGCTTTATCCCCTTGACTCTATTAAAAGCACTAAAAATTCAATCATGGTTTCATTTGGCCAGCAAAAGGTTGATATTATGCGGGCAATATTGAAGGGCCGTTTGGTCAATATGCTTTTAACTGATGAATCGACTGCAAGGCAAATATTAAGTTAAAAAATAAGTGAGGAGGGTTATATATGGCTAAAGATGTATTGGTGGGAATAGGTCTAGGTTATTAATTTATAATAACAATTACCTTTAAAAGTTCAGCAAATGTATATTTAAACAATTTATTGAAGAGGTGGTAAATATCAATCCAAGGGAAAGAGTTGTAACAGCATATAATCACAAGGAACCCGACAGGGTGCCAATATGCATTGGAGGTGTTGCTCAAAAGTTTACAAAACCAATTTATAAAAGAGTCAAGGAAAAACTTGGCCTTACAACAAAATATGAAAAAGAGGACATTCTTGATGAGTTAAACTGCATTATTTATTATGACCCTGAAGTCCTTGATCATTTCAATGTTGATTTCCGTGAGATACATATAAATAAAATACCTCCTCTTGAAGTATTTGATGACGGAAGCTGGAAACATGAGCTTGGCGTAACTTTAAAGGTAAGCCCCAGCGGTGAAACCGCAAACTTTGTCACTCATCCTTTTAAGGAAATGGATGCTGATGCAATAAAAAAATATAAGTGGCCCGAGCCCTATGATAAAAGAAGAGTGGAGGGTTTAAAAGATGAAGCAGCAAAGCTTTACAATGAAACGGATTATGCGATTGGCGCATACAAAGCAACCCTTCTGGGGATTTTCGATTGCGCATGGACAATGAGGAGCATGGATAAATTCTTTATAGACCTTGTATTTGATAAAAACCTTGTAAATGTACTTCTTGATAAAGTTCTTGAATTCAATTACGGCGTCTACGATCTTTTCCTTGGCGAGGTCGGCCAGTATATAAATGTTGTCGAGTTCAATGATGATTTCGGCTCACAGAGTAACCTGATGATATCTCCGGGCCAGTACAGGGAATTTATAAAGCCAAGGCATAAAACCATGATCGATATGTTTAAAAAACATGCGCCGCAGGCAAAAGTCTTAATACATTCATGTGGAAGTATTCATGACATAATCCCTGATTTTATTGAAATAGGCATCGACATAATAAATCCTGTGCAGCCCCTTGCAACAAAAATGAACACTTTTGACTTAAAAAAAGAATTTGGAAAAGAAATATGTTTCCAGGGAGGAATCGATCTTCAAACGGCAATGAGGGGCACAATTGAAGATGTTGACAGAGAAGTACAAGAAAGGATAGCATCCCTTGCGCCGGGTGGCGGATATGTCCTTTCATCTGCAAATAATATTGCAAGTGACATTCCGGTAGAAAATGTCTTTAGATTATATGAGGCTGCAATTAAATATGGCAGCTACCCTATCAATATTAAATTATGATAGTAAGTAAAAAATTATAAATTTTTATTTAGAGTATGGAAAATAATTTATGAATCACAGGGAAAGAGTAAAATGCGCCATCAGCCATAAGGAGCCAGACAGAGTTCCAATAGATTTATGGGGTTCAGCAAGCAGGATAACAAATGAACTATATTTTGAAATCCTGAAATATTTGGGTATAAGAGATATGCCGGAAAAAATAAGACCGGGTAAAACTGCAGAATATGTGGATTACAGGATAAGTGATATTGTGGGATCTGACTTTAGGCACTCAGTAATCAGAAAACCTGATAACTTCCAGGCATATCAAGATAAAAATGGCTTTATTATTGATGAATGGGGAATAGGGTATAAAATATTCGGACAGTATCCCCAGATAGCTTATAATCCGCTGGCAAATGCAAACATTAGTGACATTGACAAGTACATTGGCCCTAAAATAGAAGACGAAGGCAGACTTAAGGGCCTCAAAGATGAGACTAGAAACTGGTTTGAAAATGCGGATTACTGTATAACTGCAACAGCGCCGTGCTCGGGACTGGCACTGGACTTCTGTTATTATCTGCGAGGACAGGAGCAGTTTTTAGTAGATTTGTATCTTGACTACAAGTTTGCGGAAAAACTTCTTGACAGGGTATCTGATATAATTGCCAGGCTTTATGTATACTATATTGAACCAATAGCAGATTATATTGAATGGGTAGAGTTTGAGAGCGATTACGGCACACAGGACAGGCCATTTATACCAGCAGAGAAGTACAGGAAGTTTATTAAAGGCCCCAATGCAAAAGTATTTGATGCAGTCAAAAAAGTCGCTCCCAAAGCAAAAATATTCATGCATTGCTGCGGCGCAGTTAGGGAACTTATCCCGGAGTTTATTGATAATGGTATCGAGATTCTAAACTCACTTCAACCAAGAGCAGCAGGCATGGATTCCTTCCTGTTAAAGAAAGAATTTGGAAAAGAGCTTATTTTCCACGGCGGACTTGATATTCAGGGTCCGCTTAATGGCAGCATAGAAGATTCTATTGCTGAAGCTAAGGCCAGGATAAAAGCATTTGCTCCTGGCGGCGGTTATATATTTGCGCCGACTAATCATTTCCAGCCTGATACCCCTGTAGAGAATTTTTTTGCAGCATACAAGGCAGCAAATGAATCAGGCAAGTATCCAATAATTATCGATTAATGATTTAAATTAAGGTAGACAATTAAATAAGGTTTAACAGGTTTTTATATTTGAATTAATCAATAAAGTTAATGCAAAAAATAACAGGCAGCCGTTAATCTATTTACTGCTGCCTGTAACTGTTAATTAGTAAAAAAATCAGGTCAAATTTATATAGAAGCAGGGTTATAGTAATTTTAATGGTATAGTTTTATCATGTTTTGTTGTAAAATGCTTGAGTGATAAAATAGTTATGCCATAACTGATACACATTCAATCTATCAATTGTTGTAATCGGCCATTATTTTGAAAAAAAATTTCAGGACGGGAGAATTTAGGAGTGCTTGGTTTTAAAGATAAAATGGATAGCCTTGTAAACCAGGGCAAAAATATAAGGCTTGGAATTGTCGGGGCAGGGCAGATGGGCATAGCCCTGATGTCGCATTTTAAAAGTATACCCGGATTTAAAATATGCGCTATTGCTGATAAAGATATGGCGCAAATCAGCAATATATGTGGAAAGCTGGGTGTATGTGAAAACGATATATTTACTGCAGAAGTACATGGCCAGGCAGGCATATTGGATGCAGAACTTGACGATGTGATATCTGGAAAAGTAAAACCCGGTTATGACAGTTGTGATAAGGCATCAGATGCTATTTCTAAAGGTAAAATAGTTTTTACAAATGACTTTACAGTACTTTCAGGAATTCCGGAAATCGATGCCGTGATAGATGCCACGGGATATACTGATGTGGGAGCTGGTGTTGCGCTCACGTCTCTTCTGGGAGGAAAAGACGTAATCACTTTGAATGTAGAAGCTGATATTACAGTGGGCCCGATTCTTAAAAAAATAGCTGATGAAAGAAAACTTGTCTATACTCTTGCAGCAGGAGATGAACCGGCTGCATTAAAAGAGCTTTATGATTTTGCAAGCGGCCTTGGCTTTAAGGTGGTTTGTGCAGGCAAGGGCAAAAACAATCCTCTTGACCGGTGGGCTAATCCTTCAACTCTCGAAGAATATGCTACTGCTAAAGGTTCCAGCGGTAAAATGATGACATCTTTTGTTGACGGGACCAAGTCGATGATTGAGATGGCCTGCCTTTCAAATGCGACAGGGCTTGTCCCTGACTGCAGGGGGATGCACAGTCCGAAGGCCAAAATAGCGGAGCTTCTTTCAGTGTTCTGTAAGAAGAGTCAGGGGGGGATACTTGAAAAAGAAGGTGTGGTTGATTTTGTCATTGGCGACCTTGCTCCCGGCGTTTTTCTTATATTTTCTTCAGAAAATAAGTTAATTAAAGGACTGTTACATTATCTTCTGATGGGGCAGGGCCCGAACTACCTTCTTTACAGGCCATACCATATTCCGGGAATTGAGACCCCGCTTACTGTGGCAAGGGCATATTTTGAAAGGCAGCCCTGGATAGTGCCGGCAAACGGCCTTGTCTCGGAAGTTGTCTCTATTGCAAAAAGGGACCTGGCTGCAGGGGAGGCAATAGATGGCATAGGGGGTTATACAATTTATGGTTTAATTGACGAATACGACACAGCAGTAAAGGAAAACCTTCTCCCGGTCGGCCTCGCGCAGGGAGCAAAGCTGAAAAATCCTGTAAAAAAAGATCATCCAGTAAAAATAAGTGATGTTGAATTCGGGTGCAGCAAATTCCTGATGCAGCTTCGAAAAAAGCAGGACGAAACTATACAGGCAGAAGTTTAGAAAGAATCGGCATAAATATGACTGATGCGCAAATAATAAGCAAGGTAAAAGAAAATATAGAGTCCGAACCCTATGCAAAACTTTTTGGGATTAAAATACTTGAGCTTACCCCAGGACATTCAGTTGTAACGATGGAAGTAAAAAAAGAATATGATAATATATTCGGTATAACACATGGGGGAGCTATTTTTTCGCTTCTTGACGTAGCATTTGGTTCAGCAGTAAATTCTTACGGGACAGTAGCTGTTGCGTTAAATGTCAGTATTAATTATATAAAACCTTCAATTGCGGGTGATGTGCTTATTGCAGAAGCAACTGAAGAAACAAGAAGCAACAGGATAGCAAGCTTTAAGTTATCGGTGAGAAAAAACACCGGTGAGGTAGTAGCAACTGCTCAATCTATAGCTTACCTTAAGAATGAGAAACTGCCATTTTTAATATAAACTACTAAATTATTTGAAGTAATTGCATTTTTGAATTTTGTTTACACCTCAATAAAATGATAATGATGGAAAAGATAAAACTGAAAATCACAGATAAACAAATAACAGAAAATATTAAAAATGAAAGAATCAAATTTTGAATATTCCCCTGACCTTTATGTCCTTCAGGTAAACTGGCAGCAGAGGCTGGCAAAAGATAAACCATTTTTTGAAGGCATTATAAAAGCTAATAATGTAAAACATATACTGGATATCGGTTGCGGAACGGGCCACCATGCACAGTTGTTTTCAGATATGGTATCATCAGTTACTGCAATAGACCCCTATAAGGATATGATAGATTTTGCGGCCGCAAATATAGTTAAGTCCGGTAATGTAACTCTTATAAATTCAGGTTTTGAAGATTTTCTGGAAAAAGTGCCAGCCAATTTTGATATGATTACATGCCTCGGGAACACATTGCCACTTCTTGGGACAAGGAAAGCTGTAAAACTTGCCCTTAAAAACACGAGAAAAAAACTTAATAAAGGTGGAATTGCAGTATTTCAGTTCTTAAATTTTGAGCCTGAAATGATAGAAAGAAACAGGTATTATATGCCAAAATCTGCAAGAAAAGATGGCAGCCAGTATATTTTTATGAAGCATTTCGAATATGGTAAAATCAATACAAGAGCCGATTTTATAATTATTGAAAGTGACCCGGAGGGAATTATCACTAATTTCTATAACCGTTCTTCATTTTTCTGCACACTTAGAAAGGATATGTTCCTGAAAATGGCCATTAACAGCGGTTTTAAGAAAGTCGAGCTTCTTGGAGCAGAAGGGCAGGAAGGATTTGACCGGAAAAAACATATAAGCATGTATGCTTTGCTTTATAATTGATTAACTATATTTTACCGCCAGTTTCCTGGCCAAACCTGCAGTAAGGAAGCAATCTGCAAACCGGGCATTTTGGTTTTTTGGCATCACAAATGCTTCTTCCCAGAGCTATTATCTGGTGAGAAAAATCAGTCCACTTGTCCCGGGGTACTATTTTCATGACATCAAACTCTATTTTGACAGCATCTGTATTTACAGTAAGACCGAGCCTCTGAGTAATTCTCAGGACATGCGTATCTACAATTATTGCCTGGGCCCCGTAGACATTTGCAAGAAGGACATTGGCAGTCTTTCGTCCAACACCCG
Source organism: uncultured Actinomycetota bacterium (assembly GCA_964528815.1). Taxonomy (GTDB): domain Bacteria; phylum Actinomycetota; class Humimicrobiia; order Humimicrobiales; family Humimicrobiaceae; genus Fen731. Next base: position 6,485 of record CAZGTW010000071.1, read on the forward strand.
GTAGAGTTACAAGCTCATCAATATTATCTGGGACTTTACC
>CAZGTW010000072.1:0-6518 GCA_964528815.1 uncultured Actinomycetota bacterium
AAAAATGGTAAAAGAAGGTTCAAAGACACTTGCTAATTTAAAAGAAGCATTTGCAGGAGAATCACAGGCAAACAGGAAATACCTTGCTTTTGCAGCTAAAGCTGATGCTGAAGGCTATCCCCAGGCCGCAAAACTCTTCAGGGCTGCAGCAGATGCAGAGACTGTACATGCCCTTGCACATTTTGATGCAATGGATGGCGTAAAAAGCACAAAAGAAAACCTTATGGCAGCTGTAGGCGGAGAGACCTTTGAATTCAAGAACATGTATCCTGGCATGATTTCAGATGCCGGCGCAGAAAACGAAGACATGGCACAGATAAGCTTCATGAATGCAAATGCTGTTGAACAGGTCCATGCAAAACTGTACCAGAAATACCTCGATAATCTTGCAGGCCTTGCCGCAACAGATATTTATGTCTGCCAGGTCTGTGGAAATACTGTAGAGGGCGAAGCGCCGGATGTATGTCCCGTCTGTGCAGCACCCAGAAACAAATTCAAAAAAATCGACTGATCTGCTTTTTTATAAAAAATAATAAAATACTTTGATTTTTAGCAATTTAAGGGTTTAAAAACAGAGGGAATTATTATAAGCTAAGTATGGGCTGGTTCCTGTTATAATTGTATCGGGTACCAGCTCATTATTTATTATGCAAAAAGATCCTAAAAATAAAACTGCTTCAGGCAAAGTTTTGCAGGAACCTGTGCTTTATGTATGTGCAACACCGATTGGCAATCTTTCAGATGCAAGCTTCAGGCTCCTTGAGACATTAAAATCATCAGACCTTATTATTGCAGAAGACACAAGGTCGGTAAGAAATATTTTTTCAAGATATGATATAAAAAAACCCGCCGGCAGTGTTATAAGCTACCAGGATTATGCAGGGCCTGCCAAAACCCAAAACATAATTGAGAAAATAAAAAATACCAGCATCTCATGCCTTGTATCGGAATCAGGAATGCCAGCCATACAGGACCCGGGATATAAGATAATCAGAAGCTGCATTGAAAACGGGTTAAAAGTATCAGTTGTACCGGGACCAAATGCAGCACTAAGCGCACTTGTTATATCAGGGCTTCCAACTGACAGCTTTCTTTTTGTCGGATTTTTGCCAAAGACCGCTGCCAAAAGAAAAGAAAAACTCCTTGAACTGGCATACTACTCTTATACAATGATATTTTATGAATCCTCTTTAAGAATTGCGGGCCTGCTTGGGGAAATGGCCGATGTTTTTGGAAACAGGCAGGCATGCCTTGCAAGAGAAATCACAAAAATCTATGAGGAAGTAATCAGGGCAAGCCTTGAGGAGCTTTCAGCAATTATTACAAAGGGTAAAACCCTGAAGGGAGAGATTGTTTTAGTTGTTGAAGGATATAAAAAAGGTCCCTTAAAAGATTTTAACAGCAATGATATCATAAAAGAGTTTGCCCGGCTTTCAGCAGCAAATATCAGCCGGAAAGATATATTTAAAATAATACAATCAAAATATGATATAGACCGCCAGACATTGTATAATATCACAACAGGCAAATCCAGGCCCTATAAAAAATAGAAGGCAACCTCCTGTAATAAACTTTGATAAAAAACGGGGCAAATTATTAGATAAAAAAACAGACTTGATTTATGAGGTAAAGTAATGAAAAAAGACAATGTTCCAGGTAAAGAAAAATTCTATATAACCACTGCTATTCCCTATATGAATGCAAAGCTTCATTTAGGGCAGGTCTATGAATTTATCCTGGCTGATGTAATGGCAAGGTATCACAGGCTGCTTGGAAGAGACGTGTTTTTCCTTACCGGTTCTGATGAGCATGGGCAGAAAATATTCAAGACCGCGGCAGCAAAGGGCATTACCCAGAAAGAGTATGTAGATGGCATGGTTGCAGACATGAAAAGGATACTGAAACTTTACTGCATAAGCAATGATGCCTTTATAAGGACCACTGACCAAAATCATGAAAAAATCGTCCAGAATATATATGAGAAGATAAATGAAAATGGCGATGTTTACAAAAGCACCTATGAGGGCTGGTATTGCGTGCCCTGTGAGACATTTTTCATGGACAGCCAGCTTGTCGATGGAAAATGCCCCCAGTGTAACAGGGATGCTGAGTGGATAAGTGAAAATAATTATTTTTTTGCGCTTTCAAAATATGCAGATAGACTTGCAAAGCACCTTGAAGAAAATCCTGATTTTGTAATCCCACAGACCAGGAGAAACGAGGTACTCGGGCTTCTTAAACAGGGGCTAAAAGATCTGAGCATTTCAAGGACCACAGTCAAATGGGGGGTTCAGATACCTTTTGACCCCGAGCAGTACAGCTATGTATGGGTAGATGCTTTAATCAATTATATATCTGCGCTTGGATACAGCAGCGCTGATGAGTGCCTTTACCTTAAATACTGGCCGGCGGACCAGCACCACATAGGAAAGGACATACTTAAGTTCCATACAGTGATATGGCCCGCCCTTCTTATGTCCCTTGGAGTAAAGCTTCCGGAGCATGTGGTCATTCATGGATGGATAATGAAAGGCGAGGAAAAACTGTCAAAGTCAAAGGGCATAACGCTTGACCCTGATGAAATGGCAGCAGAATACGGAGTCGATGCGATAAGGTATTTCTTTACAAGAGAGATATCTTTCGGGCTGGACGGCTCTTTTACTGAGGAATCCATGCAGAAAAGATATAATGCAGAGCTTTCAAATGATTACGGAAACCTTGTTTCAAGGACGCTTGCTATGATTGATAAGTACAGGCAGGGAGTAATTCCGCTAAAAACCGAAGGCGATGCGGCTCTAAGACTTAAATGGCAGGAGACAAAAAAAAGTGCAATCGATGCAATACTTGCATTCGACTATGCAAATTGCCTGGTCATTATCTGGGATTTTGTAAATGCTGCCAATAAATATATAGAGGACAGCAGGCCATGGGAGCTTGCAAAGTCAGAAGATAGCGAGCAGCATAAGAAACTGGACAATATACTATATAGCCTTGCTGAATGCATCAGGCTTTCTACAATATTGGCCGGCCCATTTATGCCGGCAATGGCAGAAAAGATATTTGGACAGCTCGGGATTGACATAAATCCGGCGCAGCTTTTACTTGAGGAGCATGGAAACTGGGGAGCCTTTGAGGGCAATACAAAAACCGGCACAAGGGAAATACTGTTTCCAAGAATCGAAATCAAGAAGTAGTAAATGGATTAAAAATTGATGGATATAAAAGATAATCATGAACCTTTTTTAATAGATACACATGCGCATCTTGATATGCTGAGGCAAATATCGCCTGCAGTTGCTGTTGCACAATCTTTGCAGGAAGGCGTAAAGTATATAATAAATGTCGGCTCAAGCATTGATGGAAGCAGGCAGTCTTTAAAATATGCACTGGAATTTGAAAATGTATTTGCAGCAGCAGGCATACATCCGCACCATGCAGGAGAGCAGCAGGATATTAGCTATATTGAAATACTCGAAGAGATAATAGCCAGCAGCAAAAAAGTAATTGCAATAGGGGAGACAGGATTTGATTATTTCAGGAACTTGAGCCCCCAGGATGAACAAAAAAAAGTGTTTATTGAGCATATAAGGCTTGCATTAAAACATAATCTTCCCCTTATTATCCATGACAGAGATGCCCATGAAGATATGTATGAAGTCCTTAAGGAATGCCACACAGAAAAAAACTTCAGGGCGGTCATACATTGTTTTTCAGGGGGCGCTGATTTTGCAGCCAGGTGTCTTGAACTTGGATGTTTTATTTCTTTTACAGGGGTCATAACTTTTCCCAATGCAAAAGACTTAATCAATGTAGTAAGGGAAGTACCTCTTGAGCGTATGTTTCTTGAAACTGACGCCCCTTTTCTTGCCCCGCAGCAGGTAAGGGGAAAGGAAAATTATCCCGGATATGTAAAATACATAGGGGAAAAAATAGCAGAAATAAAAAATACTTCGTTTGACAATGTTGCATCTGTAACATCAAAATCAGCAATGGACTTTTTTAATTTAAAATAAAGTGTGAGGGCAAAAGATAATTAATGAACAATTATATAAGCTCTCCCACCAGCACTCTAAGTATCCTTAAGAAAAACAATATAATCTTAAAAAAGACCCTGGGACAGAATTTTCTGGTTGATACCAACATACTTAAAAAGATAGTAAGGGCCTCAGGAACTACAGAAGAAGATACTGTGCTGGAAATAGGAAGCGGAATAGGCTCGCTCACAGAAATTTTGGCACAGACAGCAAAAAAAGTCATATGTATAGAAATAGACAGTAAGCTTGTAAATGCATTTAATGAAAATTTTTCCGAGCCCTCAAGGGCCCCTTTTAAAGAAAAAATCATAATTATTAATGAAGATGCCATGAAGACGGATTTTGAAAGATTAAATGAGCAAAACCGGCTCACAAGGGTTGTTTCAAACCTCCCTTATAAAGTCGCGGCACCCCTCATAATTAAAATCCTTGTCCAGCTACCAGGCTTAAAGAATATGCTCCTAACAATACAAAAAGATATTGCTGAAAGGCTGCTCTCTAAACCCGGTGATAAGTATTACAGCTCATATTGTGTAAAGGCAAATTACCTTGCAGATTTTAAAATATTGTTTGCAGTTCCACGAAATTGTTTTTTGCCAGCACCCAATATAGATTCAGTTGTGATGGAAGTTATCCCGAAAAATTTATCCTGCAGTAAAATAGGAACGGAACGTTTGGATAAATTTTTAAGTTTCATCGAACATTGCTTTATCCATAGAAGGAAAAAACTCATAAACTCTCTTGAAGCTGCTTTTAAGGCACCATTTTTAACTAAAAGCCATTTAAATGATTATATTGACAAAAAAGATTTAATAGTTAAAATGCTACATGGTATTGGAAAAGGGGCAGATATAAGAGCAGAACATCTTTCTTTAAAGGATTTTGAAAAGCTTTTTTTATCAATTTGCAGCATTCCTGACATACCTGAAAAAAAATAAAATATGACAGTAAGTAAAAAAATAACTTTAAATTCCTCAGGGAAAATAAACCTTTATTTAAATGTCAGCAAAGACTTAAGGCCCGACGGATACCACGAAATAAAATCCATTATGCAAAGCATAAGTCTTTCTGATGTGCTTGATTTTGAGGTGAGCCATAATTATGGCATAAAATATATTGAGCCGGGCAGTGGCAGCAGCAAAAGCAAAACGTGCGGGGCTCTTGACAGTAATGGCATATCAATAACATGTAATAATGTTGATATTCCTTTAAATGAAAAGAACCTTGTCCATAAAGCTGCACACCTTATATTGAAGAATTTTAACCTTGAGAAGAAATACAATATAAAAATAAACATCAAAAAAACTATTCCTGTAGGAGCCGGTCTTGCAGGAGGCAGCAGCAACGCAGCTGCAACTCTTATTGCACTTGACAGGATATTTAATCTTAAGCTCAGTGAAGAAAATTTAAAGGCCATGGGTAACCAGGTCGGTTCTGATGTGCCATTCTGTATTTCTGGGGGTACGGCGCTTGTAGAGGGAAAAGGTGAACTAATCTCCCAGCTACCGGATCTGCCGTTTTACTGGGTAGTTGTTGCAATTAATGGAAAGAAATTCTCTTCAGGTGATGTTTATGACAAGTTTGATCTTATTGGAAAAGCAAAAAAAACTGTGCATGATTCACTGGTGAAAAATCTTGTTAAAAAGAATTACCAGGATTTCTTCAGGAGCCTTGATAATGATCTTGAAGGTGTTGTGGTTTGTGAAGATACTATGGTAACAGTCTTAAAAAACAGGGCCATGGAGCTCGGTGCATTTGCTTCTCAGATGACCGGCAGCGGCCCTGCTATTTTTGCTTTCTGTGATGATTTGAAGATAGCAAGAAGCGTTCATTCAGGATTATGTGAGTTATCAGACAAGGTTTTTCTTACTTACACTACACCTTTCAGCCAAAGCATCATGAATTAAAAATCATTTACTGGGGAGTAGCCAAGTGGTAAGGCAACGGGTTTTGGTCCCGTCATTACAAAGGTTCGAATCCTTTCTCCCCAGCCAGATAAGATTTATCAATCTTTTATTTTGAAATACCTAAATATTTCTTAATATGCTTGGCCAAATCATTATCAATTTCTGAATGTCTTGGAATAGGTTGTTTTTGGCCAGTTTTAGGATTGATATAAATATCGTGTCTTGTACCAGGTCTTAAAAATATGCAGCCTTCTTTTTTTATTTGCTTTAAGAGTTCGCTGCGTTTCATACTGAGATTTCTTTTAGCTGATAATCGGAGGGGACATCATCCATTAGCATTAATTTATAAGCATCTTTGAGGTTTTCTTCTAGTTCTTCGACTGTTTCGCCCTGGCTCATAATTTCAGGATGTTCAAGAATTTTACCCAGCCAGAATTTTTCACCTTTCCAGTAAACGATTTTAATTTTTGTATTCATTGTTGCCGACAAATTAGATAGATTAAATCTTAATAATAATTCATGTTCTGCATTATTATAACATAATAGCAAATTGTTCTAAATTGACTATGTAATTATA
>CAZGTW010000073.1:0-6457 GCA_964528815.1 uncultured Actinomycetota bacterium
GGATGAGCAGAAAAAAATCCTTGAAATGGCTCTCGATGCAGTTCCTGATGGAATAGTAGTGCTTGACAGGGATTTGCGGGCAGCAAACTTAAACCAGGCAATCATTAATCTATTTCATCTTGACAGGTCAAAAACAATCGGCCAAAAGACAATATTTATATTTAACAACAGAAACATTGAAATGCTGGTAGAAGATGCAATCTCTTCAGGAATGCCAAAGAAAAAAGATATTGTCTTTTACGGGGATGAAGAAATATCTCTGAGCATAGATGCAATACCTGCAGAGCTTGAAGCATACAGCCTTATAATGGTTTTTAATAACATAACACAGGAAGTGGAGTTTTCAAGGCTCAGGAGCCAGTTTGTTGCAAATGTATCACATGAAATGCGAACGCCTCTTACATCGATTAGAGGCTACATCGAGACATTAATTGGCAGCACAGGTACTGCCGGCAGCAAAAATGATACTGGAAACATTTCAAAATACCTTTCAAAAGCTCTTCTGGAAGCAGAGCGTCTCAATTTGCTTATAGAAGATATATTGAATCTGTCAAATATCGAATACAGGCGCAATGTACTTTTTAAGCAAAAGCTTGATATAGTTGAATTAATCAATGAATGCATAGGCTCACTTAGTTTGCTTGCAGAAAAGAATAATGTAAATATAGAGTTTATACACAAAAAAGAACACTGCATGCTTCAAACAGAGGAGGCTCTTTTTATGCAGGTTGTGAGAAACCTGGTTGAAAATGCGATATTTCATGGCGGGAACGGCACGACTCTTAAAATAATGATTGAAGAGAATGAAGGGGAAACCATATTGTCATTTGAAGATAACGGCAGAGGCATAGACAGCCTGGACCTCCCATATATATTCCAGAGATTTTACAGGGGCAAAGCCGGTTATAAAAATTTCCGTTCAGGCTCGGGGCTTGGCCTTTCCATTGTAAAGCACATAGTTGAGCTGCATGGCGGGATTATAGAGGTATCAAGCCAGCCCGGCAAACAGACAAAGTTTGTACTGACTTTTCCGAACTGAAAGAAAGGTTACAAGATGGCCAAATTAATTTATACAGTAGACGATGAAGAAAACATCCTTGAGATTATTAACATTAACCTGGAAAAAAATGGTTACAGGGTCAAAGGCTTTTCAAACGGAAAGGATTTTCTTGCCAGGTTCAGGCAGGAAAAACCGGATCTTGTAATACTCGATCTTATGCTGCCCGACATGGACGGCTATGAAATATGCAGGCAGATAAAAGCCGGCAGCCAGGTTCCCGTGCTTATACTTAGCGCCAAGGGTGAAGAGCTTGATAAGGTCCTCGGCCTTGAGCTTGGTGCAGAAGACTATATGGTCAAACCTTTCGGGCTGCATGAATTACTTGCAAGGGTAAAGAATATAATCAAGAGAGCAGAGCTTATCTACAAAGACTTAGATAAACTGGCATTAAAAAGCAGTTATGATTTTGATGATATAAGTCTTTCCATTGACGAAGACAGGCACGAAATCAAGCTTGAGGGGCAGCAGGTGCACCTTAATCCCAAGGAATTCAAAACTCTGGTGCTGCTCATCAAGGATATTGATAACCTTGTGACAAGAAACGATCTTATAAGGCTGGTCTGGGGGGAGGATTATTATGGGGACACAAGGACACTTGATGTCCACATAAGAAGAATAAGGGAGAAAATGTCTTTTAAGGATTTTGGCTCAAAATATATAAAAACCGTCCATGGTATCGGCTACAAGCTTATAAGCAGCACCGGGTTGCAGGAAAATAAAATTTAATATTTTTTTAACATCTTAAAATACAGTTAAATGTATAATCATATAATTGTGTGCAATTGCTTTTATAGCCGGTAAATAAAAACCGGTTTTTTGCAGTAAAAAAACAGTTAAAAAAAATTTTACTGCCAGTTTGAAAATATATGTTTTTAATAAAAAATATAAAAAAATTAAATCGCCTTATTACAAATATTACAGGAATTGTAAAAAAGCCTTTTATTGCCATATTTGTTTTAGCTGCTCTTTTGTTCCCGGCGACCGGCTGCAGCCTTATTTACCAGGATAGCGGTTTTAATGTCCAGGGGGAAAAGACAGGCAGCAGTAGCCAAAACATCCAAAAAGCGCAATTTGATGGCGAAATCCTTGTAATAACCGGTTCAACTACAATGCTTGAAGTTACAAATATGTGGGCAGAGGCGTTTATGTCAACCAACGGCTCAGAAGTTACTGTAAATGGCGGCGGTTCGGGTGAAGGAATAAACTCCCTGCTTAACGGAAGCACCGACCTGGCAAATTCTTCAAGGGAGATTCAGGACAAGGAAAAACAGATAGCCTGGGACAATGGCCGGGACATAAGGGAGTACACTGTACTGATGGACGGGCTTGCCATTATAGTAAGTAAAAATGTAATGATAGAGCAGATATCCATAGAGCAGCTTTCAGCAATATTCAGGGGCCAGATAACAAACTGGAAAGAGCTTGGAGGAAGTGACAGGCCCATAGTTGCTGCAGCGAGGGATTCCACTTCGGGCACCGGAGAGTATTTCCTCCAGGAAGTAGTAAGGCTTGGGGACAAGAACAGCGACAGCGAATACACTGACATGTGCCTGCTATTGCAGTCTACAGCTGAAGTTGTAAATGTTGTTGGAGGAAATGACGATGCCATCGGATTCATAGGATTGGGCTATCTTAAAATTGCAGGGGATAATATAAAGCCTGTAAAAGTTACAAAATACTTGAGCGGGCAGGGTGTTGCAGCTACTGTCGAAACTGTAAGGGATAAAAGTTATCCATTATCCCGGGGCCTCTATATTTATGCAGATTTAAAAAAATTCAGCCCTCTCAGCAGCGCTTATATTGATTTTGTATACAGCAAACAGGGGCAGGATGCCGGTATTGAGGCAGGATTTGTCCCGGTGAAATAATTTAGATGTTAAAAACAATTCAGGCAAACAGGCAATTTAAAAAGGGAAGCAGTTCAAGGAAAATTAAGACGTTCCTTACAGAAAAGGTCGTCTTTTTAAATGGCATCCTGACTATTATAGTGCTGGGAGTAATACTTGCGCTGTTGATTTATAATTCGATCAGGTTCTTTGCCAGCTATCCGGCAACCTCTTTTTTCGGAGGTTTAAAATGGTCCCCGACAAATGATAAATTCGGTTTTGTTCCACTTCTTACGGGCTCACTGCTTACAACATTTGCTTCAATTTTAATTGCAATACCTCTTGGGATAGGTTGTGCCATTTATATAGGTGAGCTTGCCCCCCGTGTCGTCCGGGAAATATTAAAGCCGATCATTGAAGTCCTTGCAACAATACCATCTGTGGTAATCGGCTTTATAGGAATAAAACTGGTGGCGCCCTTCATAAAGGATGTTTTTAATTTGAGCATAGGGCTAACTGCGCTTACAGGTGCAGTAATGCTTGCATTTATGAGCCTGCCGACAATTGTTTCAATATCAGAAGACGCCATAAATGCAGTGCCCAACCGCTACAGGTATGCTTCTCTTGCGCTGGGTGCCACAAAGTGGGAAACAACCTATAAAGTAGTCGTCCCCACGGCTTCATCAGGCATGCTGGCAGCAGTAATGCTTGGGCTTGGAAGGATCGTCGGTGAAACCATGACAGTTCTAATGCTGACCGGCAATTCGCCCAGGATAGTATTTTCCTTCCTGCAGCCCGTAAGGACAATAACTGCTACCATTGCTGCAGAAATGGGCGAAACTGCACAGGGCGGCCTCCATTATTCAGCATTATTTGCCATAGGGCTCATTTTATTTTTAATAACTTTTGCTATTAATTTTATTGGAGACAGTTTCACTAACAGGATAAAAAAGATGTAGTAAAACAAGCATAAAAGGAAAAATATTACAAATGCCGGCTATTGTGGAAAATAAAAGACCAATTACTATGGTGCGAAAGAATTTGACCCAGAAATTCTTTTATACAATACTGCTTATAATCACGCTTATCGTAGTGGCATTTGTTTTCGGGATAATCATATACCTGATTGTCAAAGGAGCGGGCGCCATAAACTGGGAGTTTTTAAGCCAGAAACCCCGCGCCGGCATGAGGGAAGGCGGAATATTCCCTGCAATACTTGGAACTCTTTGCCTCATAATAGGCACCATAATAATATCTCTGCCAATCGGTATTCTTGCAGCAATATATCTTAATGAATATGCGCGAAAGAACAGGCTGACAAGAATAATAAGGCTTTCAATTGTAAACATGGCTGGCGTGCCCTCAGTTGTATTCGGCTTATTCGGGCTTGCATTTTTTGTAATTCTGCTGCAGTTCGGAAAATCAATACTTGCGGGTTCACTGACACTTGCGTTCCTGATTCTTCCTGTAATAATCACTGCTTCAGAGGAGGCTCTTAAAGCAGTGCCCGATACTTACAGGCATGCTTCTCTTGCGCTGGGCGCATCAAAGTGGCAGACAATAATTAAAGTAATACTGCCGCAGGCTTTGCCCGGCATTATAACCGGCTCTGTAATAGGAATAGGAAGGGCAGCAGGCGAAACTGCACCGATAATGTTTACCGTTGCAGCCTTTTCTCAGCCTAATCTTCCCGAATCTATTTTCAGCCAGGTCATGGCACTGCCGTTCCATCTTTATTCTCTTGCAACACAGGTTACAAATCCACCTGAAGACAAGCAATGGGGAACGGCGCTTGTGCTTCTGATGCTTGTATTGTTCTTTGCAGTAATCGGCACTGCACTTCGGACAAGGGCAAGGCTTAGAAGAAAAGAATAAATGCTGGAATGAAAACAGCTGCCCTGATAATATACTGATAATGTAATATAATACCTGACTTGACCGCCTTAAATAAAATTCGGAGTTATAGATGGCTGCTACCGCAGTAATTAAAGCATTTTCTTTTAGATTTAAATAAAAATGTGGTTACTAACAGGGGCACTAAATGGGTATTAAGGTATATAATTGATGAATGCCGAGCTTCATCAGAAAGGTGAAAACGAAAAGTGGGGCAACTGCTGTTCAGGTCGTGTACAAGCACGGCCGGGAGGTTGTCCGCATTGTACATATCGGGTCGGCGCACAATAACACCGAGCTTAAAATCCTTCTTGCATTGGCGCACGAAAAAATGCATGAAGGGCAACTTTCCTTTGATTTGCCGCATAAGAATAGCCTTGAACTATGTCTTGAAAAATCATATTCCGGTCTCTTATGGGATACATTAAGCCATGTATATAGCAATCTTGGTTTTGAGCTCATAGCTGATCCTGTTTTTAAACAACTCGTTCTTGCTCGTATCGTTGAACCGACATCCAAGCTTGATACGATACGCGTACTTATAAAATTGGGGCTTGAGGCTCCGTCCAATTCTTCTATTCATCGCTGTCTGCGTCGCGTCATTGATAATGGTTACAGGGCCATCCTGAGCCAAGCGTGTTTCAGGCATGTAGCCCCATCTTCTTTGAGGCTGGTTCTCTACGATGTAACCACGCTGTATTTTGAGGTAGGCAAGGACGATGAGTATCGAAGGCCGGGTCTTTCCAAAGAACGCAGGCTTGAACCTCAGATAATGGTAGGCCTTTTGGTGGACCAGACAGGATTTCCCCTGGAGCTCCAAAGCTTTGAAGGCAACCGTGCCGAGGTCAAGACCATTTTGCCGGTGCTTGAGGGTTTCAAAGAGCGCCACAGGCTGAAAAACATCACTGTCACGGCCGATGCCGCTATGCTCTCGGCGCAGAACATATCCGCACTTGAGCAACTCGGATACCACTATATCATCGGTTCAAGGTTATCCAAGACTCCTTACGAGATAGAGGAATATCTAGCCGAAGAAGGTGCTGTATTGGAAGATGGCCAAATATTTGATTCGTGTATCGTGGTAACAGTAGACGGTAAAAGAACGCATCGGCGGGTAATTTACCAGTATCGCCAAAAACGGGCCGCTTTAGACCTGTCAAACATCGACAAGACCCTCGCAAAAGCTAAGAGCATCGTAGAGAAGAAAGCCGATATCAAACGCAACCGCTTTTTAAAGATAAACGAGACCAGGCGTGAGATAAACTATGCGCTAGTCAACGAGGCATGTCGCAAGGCCGGCATCAAAGGATATGTTACTGATTTGAATATTGCCCCGCAGCAAGTGATAGATTCCTATCATCAGCTCTTTGAGGTGGAAAAGTCTTTCAGAATGTCCAAAGCTGATTTGAAGGCACGGCCGATTTATCATCACAAGCGCGACTCTATTGAGGCACATCTGACCGTGGTGTTTGCTGCCCTTGCCGTCGCAAGACACATTGAAGCAGTGACTGGGATAAGCATTAAAAAATTTATCAGGATGCTCGAACCCTTCCGGACAGGTGTCATTTCTGTTAATGGTACTCCCTATCCCGTTAAACCAAGAATCCCGGATGAAGCTGTAATGCTGATTTCACGATTAAAGTAATCTTATGTGGTTACTAATTTGGTCAAGTCGGGT
>CAZGTW010000074.1:0-3697 GCA_964528815.1 uncultured Actinomycetota bacterium
TTACTGGGAAAAAAGATTTAATGAAAATCCATCACGGAATTTTAGATGCTAACAACTTCATTTATTTGCTTGACACTATATATCTTTACTTTTAGTATTTATTATTTGGAAGTAAAAAGGTATAAATTTATTCACCGTAAAAGAATATTTGGAGAAATATTATGAAAATGAAAAACGGTATTAAAAAAACAGCAGGTCTGTATTTTTTGACAGTCACTTGTTTAGTATTAGTTTCAGTATTTGCAACAGTCGGCCTTTCGGGTTGTTCAAGGTCAGCCATGAAGCAGATAGAATCCTTTACGGTTACAAGTGGAGATATTATAGAATCTATAACATCTACAGGCACTGTTAATGCAAGCCAGTCAAGGAATTATTCTCTCACCCAGAGTGCCGAGGTGCTTGAAATAATAGAAAAAGGCAAAAAATTCAGCAAGGGTGATACTTTAATCAGGATTGATGATGCGAAAATCAAGCTTTATATAAGCCAGGCTGAGGCTAATCTTGCGCTTGCAGAAAAATCAATAGAGCTTGCAAAGATAAACTACCAGGCTGCCCTGGATGCAAATCATGTGGCGGTACAGCTTGTCCAGGCCAATAATAATCTTTCAGAAACAGCTGCGCAAAATGCTTTTAAGGCAATGGAAGATGCTAACATACTTACTGATGCATCTGTCAGTGCAGCATATGGCGCTATCGAGAATTCCCGTAAATACCTGGATGAGATAAACAGTTCACCTTTTTCAACCGATATTATAAAAGCGCAGGCAGAATCAAACCTGTCAACTGCAGAAGACTCTTATGAGCAGGCCAAAGAAAGCGCAAGGGCACAGACTGATTCAGCAGAGGGCGCATATAACCAGACACTTGCAAACCAGTCAGTAACTTACTGGTCCGGCATTAACAGCCTTGAAACAGCAAAAAACCAGATAAAATTGATGAGTAAAAGCATCGAACAGGCCGGGATTCAGTATGAGCTTTCAAAGATAAACCTTGACCTTGCCAGGATTGACAGCGATAAATTTTCCATTAAGGCCCCTTTTGACGGAGTTGTTGCAAATACGAATTTTTCAACAGGTGAGACTGCAGGGCCGGGGGTGGCAGCAATTTCAATTATAAGCAGCCGGATGCTGGTCAAAGCTGATATAAATGAGACAGATATTGCAAAACTTGCAACAGGACAGGAAGTTGAGCTGACTTTTGATGCTTTCCCTGAAATGACCTTTAAAGGGACAATAACTGATATTTCTCCACTGTCAAAAAACATTGCAGGAATAATAACTTATGAAATAACAGTCGAGCCGGATAAAGAAGCTATGGAACACCTGCGTTACGGGCTTACTGCTAATCTTACAATAATAATATCTTCAGTAGAAAATGTGCTTTATATCCCGCTTCAGTCAGTATATTCTGAAAACGGTAAAAGTTATGTAGACAAACTGACAGATAAAGACGAGGGTACAACAGAAAAAGTTGAGATTACAACCGGCAATTATAATTATGATTATATCGAAGTTAAGTCAGGGCTTTCTGAGGGAGATGTGGTTGTGATTTCTATTACTGACCTGTCGGGCGCAAATAATGAATAGTAAAATCCCTTCTGGACCGCTGTAAAAGAGCAGGTTTTCAGATATTATTGCCGTTCTTAATTTTCGGGATTAAATAATACAGATTTTTACATATAATTTCAGGTGTTTGATGGAAGATTGCAAAAATAATAACTGCATAATTGATATTACGCAAATTACAAAAACTTACCACCTTGGTAAGATAGAAGTAAAAGCATTAAGGGGTGTTGACCTTAAAATCCTCAAAGGCGAATTTATCTCTATAATGGGGCCTTCAGGCTCCGGCAAGTCGACCCTGATGAACATACTTGGCTGCCTTGATACTCCGGACAATGGTTCCTATCTGCTTGATAATACAGACGTGAGTAAATTAAATGACAATCAGCTTGCAGACATAAGAAACAAAAAAATTGGTTTTGTATTCCAGACTTTTAACCTGCTTTCACGTTCAAACACTGTTTCCAATGTGGAGCTTCCGCTGATTTATTCAAAGAAAGGCTCAGAGAAGTCAAGAAAAGCAAAAATATATGAATCCCTCAAATCTGTGGGCCTGATTGGCTGGGAAAAACATAAGCCAAGTGAGCTCTCCGGGGGACAGCGCCAGCGGGTAGCGATAGCAAGGGCGCTCGTTAACGACCCTGCAATCATACTTGCTGATGAACCGACGGGTAACCTTGATTCGGTCACCGGTGAGGAAATAATAGCAATATTCCAGGACCTCAATAAACAGGGCATAACTATTTTGCTTGTTACACATGAGCTGGATATAGCCAGGCATACAAAAAGAATAATATATCTAAGAGACGGGCTGATTTCCAATGAAGAAAAAATCGAATGCCCCATTAATGCTGCAGAAAGGCTTGCGACCATGCCAAGGCTCGAAGATAAAGTTGCAGAAAACTGTTAAATAATAAATGAAAGAAGCGGTAAAAGCTTTTTATGAAAAGATTTACAGAAAGTGTAAAAATAGCATTTCAGTCACTTGTTGCAAATAAACTCAGGGCATTTTTGACAATGCTTGGAATTATTATAGGTGTCGGTGCTGTGGTTGCAATGATGTCCATAGGATACGGCGCCCAGGAATCTGTAATATCCAGTGTGCAGGATATAGGCTCCAACCTTATTATAGTGACCCCGGGAAACAGGCAGGAGGAATCACGGGGTTTTGAACAGATGCTTGGAGAAGACAAGGACCGTGAGGCTCTTACAGTTGATGATGTCAAGGCAATTGAACGGGAGGCCGTTTTTCTTAAAGGGGCGGCACCTGCAATACTTAACTCTTCTATAGTCAAATATCTTAATAAAAGTGAAAGAGTTTCTATTTATGCCTCAAATGAAAAAGCTGAATATATATACAATTTTGAAGTCGATAAAGGGAAATTCTATACCTCAAGCGATGTTTTAAATTCAGCAAATGTCGCACTTGTGGGCCAGACAGTGATAAACAAGCTTTTTGGCAGGATAGACCCCATTGGTAAAATCATTAAGATAGATGGAAAAAGTTTTACAATTATAGGCACAATAAAACCGAAAGGGACAGACCAGTTTGGTAACGACCAGGACAACTCTGTGACCATACCGATAACGACGGCACAGAATAAACTTTATGGCATCGACTACATTAATATGATTATCGCACAGAGTAAATCTGAGGATACCATGGACCAGGCTTCATACGAGGTTGAGCGCATACTCCGAAGGGCGCATAATCTTGCTACTGATGAAAAAAACGACTTTACAGTACAGAACCAGACCCAGCTTCTTGATATACTGGGCACTATTACAAATATATTTACTATTACCATTTCAAGCATAGCCGGAATCGCCCTTCTTGTCGGCGGTATTGGAATCATGAACATTATGCTGGTATCGGTTACTGAAAGGACAAGGGAGATCGGGATAAGAAAGGCTGTTGGCGCAAAAAATAAGGATATACTTCTCCAGTTCCTTACTGAAAGTGTAGTGTTAAGCATTACAGGCGGATTGCTTGGTATCGCTTTTGCTGTAACTGTATCAGTCATAGTCAACAACTTTACAATACTGACTACCAATATCTCGGCATTTTCAATTATTCTTGCAATTACTTTTTCTACAATTGTCGGCCTTTTCTTTGGGATTTACCCTGCGATGAG
>CAZGTW010000074.1:3797-5066 GCA_964528815.1 uncultured Actinomycetota bacterium
TTTTTTATTTTTTCTGGATTTCCTGGTTTGCCTGCTCTGCTTTCATCCTTGCTCTTCGCCTGTTCTTTGCCCTGAGGCTCTGCCAGATTATTATAAGTATTATGCCTGCAATTACCAGCAGAGGGCTTATTGCAATAACTACCATTGTAATTACCCTTAATGCAGTCAGCGCGCCTCTTGCGCCTCTTTTGACTGCACCGATAAATCCGCCCTCGTCAGAATCAATAATTGCCTGGGGTTCAGCGACATAGACATCGATAGTTGAATAAGCAATAAGATTGTCAAGATAGTTCTGCCTGCCTTTTATAATCTCTATCTGGCCCTCGACATTGCTGAGTTCTCTCTGTACCTCAATACTGTCTTTGACTGTTACCGATTGTTCCATCAGCTTCAACAGGCTGTCCCTCTGTGACTGAAGGTTTTTCAACCTGCTTTCATTATCCACATATTCCTGTGTGACATCTGATACGCTGATTGCTACATTCTGTACAGTGCCCATTTCCTTAACTTTATTGAGCACATTATCAAAATTATTCTTGTCGACCCTTATAGTAATTGTACCGCTGGTCATTTTCCCTTCACTATCGGAATAACTCTGTGAGTTGCTGACATAACCGCCATTTTGCTCTGCAAGGCTGGCTATCGCAAAAAATGTTTTTTCAAAAGAACCTTTATCCACTTCAATTTGTATGGAGGCATTCTTTATAAGTTTTGCACTTATTGTCTGGGAAGTAGCTGCATCTGAGCTGCCTGCATCAGTATAAAGCTCACCGCTGGTATCGCCTGCTGGTTGTGCGGCAGCAGTTGTTGCAGCAGATTGCTCCATCAGCATTTCTTCTGCCGGCGCCTCTTTTGCCATATTATCAGGTGAATACCCTTCTGAGTAATCACCCATTCCGCTTACAGCCTCACTGGCAGACCTGACTGCTGAACAGCCCGTCAGGGCAAAAGCAACTATCAGTGCTGCAATAATTGCGCCTGTTATAATTTTTGCTTTAAATGTTTTCATTTCCACCCCATTCTTTAATTTTTTTTAATTTGTTTTTACTTATAATTATCGTAAAAAAAACATTATAAATTAAGGTAACTTAAAAAATTTTAAAAATCCTGCAAATCCTTTTATTTTATCTCACCAAATACCATAATAGAAAACGCAGCATAACCATGGCCAAAATATATTTTCTCAAGCCTTGTGCTTCCGATACCAAAACTTATAAAATCAATTGATTTTGTATCCAGCAAATTATTTGCTTCATCAAAAAATGATAT
>CAZGTW010000074.1:5166-6355 GCA_964528815.1 uncultured Actinomycetota bacterium
GTTTTCATCTATTAAGACCTCGTCACCTATCTCATAATTACCTGCAGGCATGGCCTTTTTTAAAAACCTTCCATCAGGGGTGACAATAATGCAATATTTTCTTTTGATTTCAACAATTAAAGCTTTCATTTTTCCAGCCGGTCCAAATCCAGAAAACTGTATTTTTTTAAAATCGCTATAACGATTGCTATTATATATATTCGGCCCCTTTCGATTTTTTTCCGGTGTACAGGTAAAATATTCTCAAGTTTTTTTATCGGAAGCCTTTTTGTACGAAGCAGTTCTTCTGCAAGTGTATCATCAAGAGCAATATGGCTGGCTATATCTATATACAGGTTTCTTAATTTTTCCTGTTTCGGGCAGATTCTGTAGAGTTCATCAAAACTTATGCCGAGCTTGGCAAGTTCTGCCGTATAGTCGATTATTTCATATTTTATATCTTCAGCTTCATTTCCATATGAGAAAAGCTCAACTGATTTTTTATCAATTGCTGAACCGGTAGAGATATCTTCTTCATCGTCATAACTGGTCAATATTGTCCTGTTTTTAGATTGTTTCCTGTAGTAATCTATAAGGCGGTTAGAAATAACAAGTCTCGCAAAGCTTAAAAACTTACCCTTTTCAGCATCATAAGTGGAAATTGCTTCATTGAAAGCAAGCAGCCCGACTGACAGTTCCTCATCAAAGCCGTATTCAACAAACCTTGAAAGCCTTTTCTGTATGACACTTGCAATAAAAGGCTTGAATTGAGTTATTAGAGTATTTGCTTTTTCCCTGTCACCTCTGGCTTCAAGAATTCTCTCTTCAAGGGTCTGCGTTTTTAAAAACATCACCAACCCCCGCTTGAGCCTCCGCCGCCGGATGAACCGCCGCCAAATCCGCCGAATCCGCCGCCGCCGCCGCCGGATGAACCGCCGAATCCGCCAACAAAACCTCCGCCGGAGCTCCGGGTTTTTTTAGGTATAGTGACTATCCGCTGGTCATGATATCCGCAGGCAATCCCGGTAGGATAGATATATGTGCAATCCCTTTCTTCAAGCATTTTGCCTGTGGAGGTATATGTTGCCTGTTGTATCACAGTGGTTTTTATTTTTAGCTTGATTTTCCTGCACTTAGGGCACTTCCTTCTAAGGATGCCTTTAATAATTGAAACAAGGGTCACAACCAGAAAAATAGGAAAACAGCATAT
>CAZGTW010000075.1:0-6252 GCA_964528815.1 uncultured Actinomycetota bacterium
TACTTTGAGTGGGTGCAGGGAAACCTCTCCTATTTCTGGGGCAAGCGTGAAGTTAACTTAAAGCTAAGGGATATAATGGAAAAGGCCTTCTATGATGTGTATAATTGCCATATCGCAAAAAAAGTAGATATGAGAACAGCAGCATCGTTAATTGCTGTTGGAAGAGTTGCAGAGGCAGTCACTTTAAGAGGGATATATCCGTGATGATATATTTAGGGAAATAATAAACCTTAAGAACAAAACTAAAAGATGAAGGATGAAATAAACCAGATTACGCTTTTTTGTGTAAACTGTAATGAGGAAACAACTCATACGGTCCATTATATTGGCGATTATCTAAGGAGCATTTCATGTGACAACTGCAGCAAGAGGATAGAAATAGATCGCAGGCACCTCCGTACCGTTTTTGCAGAAGATTTTATAGACAGGGTGCTTTCAAAGCCTCACCGGATGACAGAAGACATGAAGAAAGCTTTTGCAACACTTCTGCCCTTCTTTCCTAAAAGGTTGTTTAAAGAACCCCTGCAGGTCCTGAGGGAAATATACGGGGTGCTTAAGAAAGATGATCCAGGAAAGTAGCTGGCCTTGCCTCTACTTCAATATCAAATATTTTCTCAAACTTCTGGATAACAAGTTCTTTGACATCTGAAACAATTACCGGCTTTTTAAGCAGTTTTTCAAGAGACACCGGCAAATGGTCCTTTAAACCGCATGCTATGATGTTGTCAAAGTATCCAAGGTCAACATTTATATTAAATGAAAAACCATGGAAAGTTATCCATTTTTTAACATGTATGCCGATAGAGGCAATCTTGCCGGAACCCACAAAGACACCTCGGAGCTTTTCAATCCTGGTGCCTTTTATTTTATAATCTGACAGCACATCTATAATAACCTGTTCAAGGTTATATACAAAATTGCCGACATCTTTTCCAAAATGATTAAGGTCAAACACAGGATAGCATACGAGCTGGCCCGGACCGTGGAAGGTCACATCTCCGCCGCGGTTGGATTGTATAAGTTCAATGCCCTGTTTGCCTAAAGAGCCTTCATTGCAAAGGATATTTTCCCGGTTACGGTTATTGCCTATTGTTATTACAGGAGTGTGCTCCAGCAGAAGCATTGTTCCCTTTAACTGCCCCTGGTTTACCACTTCAAATATTTTTTGCTGCAGTTCCCATGCCTGGTTATAACCTGTGATGCCCAGGTCAATGCACGGTATTATTTTAACTGTTTCGTTCATTGATATAATTTATAATATATTTGCAGATTAATGAAAAGTAATTTGCTCTCAAATCAGATAAGTTAATTTAAGAAAAATAAAAAAGCTAATTAGAAACAAGATAAAAACTGATTAGAAAATAAATAAAACTAATAAAAAAATCCCTATTAAACAAAGGAGTTGATTTTATGGAAATTAAAAATGCGGACCTTGCAGTCCTTGGCGGCGGACCCGGCGGTTATGTTGCAGCAATAAGGGCGGCCAAACTTGGCGTTAAGACAATTGTTGTAGAAAAAGAAAATCTTGGCGGTACCTGCCTTAACTGGGGATGCATACCTACAAAGGCGCTTTACCATACTGCAGAAGAAATAGAAAAAATCAAGAATTCATCCATTTTTGGAATAGATATACAAGGGCATGCTTTTGATTTTGCAAAAGCTATGGAGAGGAAAAACAAGGTAGTTTCTGCACAGAGGCAGGGCCTTGGTTTTCATTTCAAGAAGAATAATATCGAGCTTGTCAAAGGAAACGGAAAACTTGTTTCTGCTCAGAAAATATCTGTCAGTACCGGTGACGGCAGCCAGGTGGAAGTAAATGCGAAAAATATAATCATAGCAACCGGTTCTTATGCGGGCAGCGTGCCCCCATTTATACTTGATGGCGATGGCATTATAGACAATATTGGAATACTTTCCCTTGAAAAAGTACCGGAGTCCCTGCTGGTAGTGGGCGGAGGCGTGGTTGGAAGCGAATTTGCAAATATTTTTGCATCTTTTGGAAGCAAAGTTACAATAGTGGAAATACTTCCAAGAATACTGTCAACAGAAGATGCCGAAGTTTCAAAAGTAATAGCAAAAGCCTTTGCGAAAAAAGGCATAAAAATACTTACAGATACTACTGCACAGGAAGTCAAAAAAACCGGCAGCGCCTACACTGTAAAACTTAAAAGCGGAGAAGAGATAACTGCAGACAAGATCCTGGTATCAGTAGGCCGTAAACCTGTTTCTTCAGGTATCGGACTTGAAGAGGCAGGGGTGGCCACAGATGAAAAAGGCTTTATTAAAGTTGATTCAAAGCTGCAGACAAACATACCGGGCATTTATGCAGTCGGCGATGTCATAGGATGCTTTCAGCTTGCGCATGTGGCAGCAGAAGAAGGCAAAATAGCTGCTGAAAATATTTCCGGCAAGAACCGCCAGATGGACTATAAGGTAATACCATGGGCAGTCTTTACTTCTCCTGAAATAGGAACGGTGGGCCTTAATGAAGAACAGGCAAAGGCAAAAGGCTATAATGTATGTTACGGGCTTTTCCCGTTTTCCAACAGTGGCAAGGCCTTTATAACCGGCGAGACCGAGGGCTTTATTAAAATAGTAACAGATGAAGACACTGGAGAGATACTCGGCGGACAGGCAGTCGGGCCAAGATGCTCCGATCTTATTCACGAGGTTGCTGTTGCCATGAAGGCCGAAATGGTTATAGACAGCCTTGCGGAAACGGTCCATTCGCACCCGACTTTATCAGAGGCCGTAATGGAAGCTGCGGAAGACTGTTTTGGAATGGCGACCCATTTTTCCAAATAGTTATCCTGGATAAAAAAATGATAAAACTTGTGGTAACCGATGTAGACGGGACCCTGCTTGATGACAAGTCAGAGCTATCTGAGCTTAACAGGCAGGCGCTCTCAGATTGCAAAAAAAATGGTATAGGAGTTATTCTTGCTACAGGTAAATCAATACAGTCTATTAAATTCATAATCGATGCGCTGGAACTTAAGCTGCCCCAGATAACACTTAATGGTACAGTTGTAATTGACAGCAGCGCCACCATAATACATTCCATTTTAATCGGCAGCAGAATGTATTATGAGTTGATAAATGTAATTAAGAAACAGGGCCACAAGCCCCTGGCTGCACTGACAGACGGAAATATTTATTATGACAGTTACGACCCCAATTACTCAGTGTATGAAAAAGTAAATGAGCCAATACATAAGACTGACAGGCTTGAAAAAGATGAATTTTCAAAAAACTGCGTTTCGGTAGGATGTGCCATAAAAGAAGATGACCCGCTTGACAGTTACCTTCGTAAAAAGTATTCGGGCAGGCTAAATATCGTAAGATCGGGCCAATATTTTTTCGATATTATGAGTGGCAGAGCCTCTAAGGGCAATGCCCTGCACCATATAATACAAGACACTCATATAAAAAGGTCAGAGGTTGCTGTGTTTGGAGACAGCCCCAATGATATGAGCATGTTTGATTATGCAGGAATGAGAATAGCAGTAAAAAATTCGTTCGCAGAAATCCTTGAAAAAGCTGATTACATAACTGATGAGAACTACAACTCCGGCCTTGCAAAAGCAATTTACAAATATATATTGAAATAGAAACCGGCCCTTATATATTGGTTTACTTTTTTATTTCCCAAAACTTTTGCAATTAAAAATTCAATTGATATAAAATAGCACTTAAAAAATGTTTTAGCAGTAATTTCAAACTTTAAATGGAGGAGGGTTTTTAATGGCAGAGATTTTTGGAAAAAAACTGGGCAAACAGGAGATACTTCGAAGGGTCGGTGATATTGAACAGCTTGCCCATATTACAAGCATGGAGCTTAAGGAAGGCGATGGTAATGGCATTCGCGCCCTTGATGTAAGAAACGGCAGCGGGCTGCATTTTATGGTCCTTGCCGACAGGGGCCTTGATATCAGCATGGCAGATATAAACGGAATACCTGTTTCAATCAGGTTCCATCCCGGTGAAATGAGGCCGAATTTTCATGAGGACCATCCTCTTGCCTTCATCAAGAATTGGGCCGGCGGGCTTGTTACAACATGCGGCCTTTGCAATGTGGGCGCACCGGGCCAGGAAGGAATTGAAAACCTGGTCCAGCACGGAAACTACACCCACATTTCTGCTAAAAATGTTCAGTATGAAGGGGTCTGGGAAGGCGATGAATACAGGATGCAAATAAGGGGAAGGATTCGTGAAGTCGCCCCATTTTATCCGAATCTTGAGTTGAGAAGGAAAATAACCACCTGGCTGGGAATAAACAGAATAAAAATAGAAGACGAGATAGAGAATATAGGTTTCAGGACATCGCCTCTTATGCTTCTCTATCACTGCAATTTCGGCTTTCCGCTTATTGATGAAGGCTCAGAGATTGCCATAGATTCAAGCGAAACTCTAGTCAAGGAAGGCGCACCTGCAGAAGATGCGGCAGAATGGAACAAAATATCTGTTCCCGTAAAAGATTATGCTGAAAGGGTCTATTATCATAATGTAAAATCGGACAGTAGCGGCATATGCGCTGCATCAATAATAAATAAGAATTTTGGGAACGGCAAAAAACTGACAGCAAAGTTGAGTTTTAAAAAAGACGAGCTGCCATTCTTTACCCAGTGGAAAATGATGGGAGAGGGTGAATATGTAGTGGGACTCGAGCCAGGGAACTGCCATGTTGAGGGCAGGCAGAAGGAAAAGGAAATCTTCAAGTCCCTGCAATATCTTGAACCAGGAGAGATAAAAAAATCCGGCATTGAGCTTGAAATTACTCTGGAATAGCCAGTTTATTGGCATGGTTTGAACCTGCAGTTATTTTAATGTTTTTTAATTTATATGGACAATTTAAAATTAAAAATAGTTTTAACTTAAAGGAAGGATGCAAATGGCACCAAAGAAACTGACAATCAGCGATTTTTATGAAATGAAAAAAGAAGGCAAAAAAATAACATGGATAACGGCTTATGATTTTCCCATTGCAAGCTTTGCCCAGGCCGCAGGCATGGACATGATACTTGTAGGAGATTCGCTGGGAATGGTCGTATATGGCTACAACGGCACAGTTTCAGTTACCATGGATGAATGCATAATACACAGCAAAGCTGTCAGGCGCGGCGCCCCGGATGTTTTTGTTGTCGGTGACATGCCATTTGGAAGCTATCACGCAAGCGATGCAGATGCTGTTGCCAATGCAGTAAGATTTGTTAAAGAAGCCAATGTGGATGCCATAAAGCTTGAGGGCGGCGAAAGGGTGGCATCAAAGATAAGGGCAATAACAGACGCAGGAATTTTAGTGATTGGGCACGTTGGCCTTACACCGCAATCCTCTTCAGCTCTTGGCGGGTTTAAGGCACAGGGAAGGACAGCAGAATCAGCAGAGGCAGTAATTGCTGATTCTATTGCTGTTGAAAAAGCAGGAGCCAGGATGCTGCTGGTTGAAGCCATACCGCCGGAACTTGCCAGCGCGCTCACTAAAATAGTAAAAATACCGGTGCTGGGTATTGGGGCAGGAGCAGACATAGACGGACAGGTAATGATTTGCGGAGATATTCTCGGTTATTTCCAGGCATTTACCCCGAAGTTTGTTAAAAAGTATGCCAATGTGGCCGATATAATTATTAATGCAATGAAGGAATATATAACAGACGTACAATCATCAAAATTCCCCGGGCCGGAGCACACATATTCCATCCTTCCCGAAGAGAAGGAAAAATTTGAGAAGATGCTCAAAAAATACAAATAATGGCGATTTCAGCTTGTAAATAATTTAAGTATTAAAAACATAAAACAAATGCAAAAAACATTTAAAAGTGTCCAGGTAAAAGACATAAAAAAAACAGCTGATGAGTTCCTCGATAAATATGGAATGCTTCAAAGCAGAATAAATATTGAAAAAGAGGTCGATAAATTCATATCCGAAATGACCGCGGGTCTTAAAGGTAGCGTCAGTTCCCTTAAGATGATACCAACATATATAGGGTTTAAAAAAGGGCTTTATCCCGAGGAGCCTGTTATTGCTCTTGATGCAGGTGGGACAAACCTCCGTTCAGCAATAATATCATTTGATAAGAGTGGAATGCATGAGCTTAAAGGGTTTACCCAGTCCAGAATGCCTGGAGTTGACAGGGAAGTGACTGCCCGGGAGTTTTTCAATGCCATTGCTGATAACCTTGGAGACAAACCGGCACATTGCAGCAGGCTGGGCTTTGTTTTTTCATATCCTATTGAGATATATCCTGACAGGGA
>CAZGTW010000076.1:0-6222 GCA_964528815.1 uncultured Actinomycetota bacterium
GCAATAGCTGATATTATTGCAAAGAAAATAATTCCGAAGGAGCGGGCAAGAAGGGGAGCGCTCATATTATCATTAGTAAGGTCTATTACGCCATTTGTCATGGCTCCAAGCCCCATATAAAGGGTAAGGATATAAAATAAGCCTATTCCTGCGATTGCGACAATCGTTGATTTGCGGGCGGCAATCGGGCTTGGAACAGTATAATACCTTATAAGGATGTGAGGCAGGGCTGCCGTCCCAAAAAACAGTGCAATCATTAAAGAGATAAAGTCGAGCCTGTCAAAAAGCGTGGCACCCTTTGCTGCGTCAAGCTTGTAAATCCTTCCGGGGCGCAATATCTCTGAGCCTTTTGTAGGGTTCTGGTAGTAAACAGTAATGGACCTGTCATTATCCTTGATAATCTGTTTGCTCCATAAAAGCACATTGCTGTTTTTAATAACACCAAAAAAGCTCAAAGGATCAAGGGTCCCGGTAGAAGCAGGGGATTTGCCCTCGATATCAAGAAGGTTGCCT
This sequence comes from uncultured Actinomycetota bacterium, assembly GCA_964528815.1. GTDB lineage: Bacteria > Actinomycetota > Humimicrobiia > Humimicrobiales > Humimicrobiaceae > Fen731. The sequence continues at coordinate 514 of CAZGTW010000076.1, forward strand.
ACCTGGTAAAACCTTGCTTCATCAAGTGTGCCGCCATTATATAATTTCAGCCCATTGGAAAGAGTGGTTATATTTAAAGTTTCTTCAAGAACTCCTTTTTCAGCATTAAGTTTCCATATGGAATTTACATCATCTTTTTTTGCAAGCTCTGCAAAAACTAAAGTACTATCTTTTACTTTAACATCCCATTTTTCAATCAGGGTGTAATTGCTGTCATCTATTTTAAGGCTTTCGCCGCTGACGCTTACCGGGATGGTCTTGAACTCATGGTAAGGGACATTTCCACCCTGGTCAGGCGCAGTTGAAAAACCTCTTGAAAAAAGAGTTATCACAAGAGCAAAAGAGAAAACAAGCAGCAGGGCGCCTTTAATAAACTGGACATATGTTGTAGAAGCCATACCTGCTGTTGCTACAATTATTATTACAACAGTGCCCACAATTAAAACCCCGACCCAGTGGGGCAGCCCAAGCAGCGGGGTAACAAGCGTACCGGCACCCACCATCTGCGGAATCAGGTAAAACAAGCTTACAAGGAGGGTGCTTATTGCAGCCATCAGCTTAATGCCCCTTGAATTGAATTTTGCATCAACAGCATCTGTAAATGTGTATTTGCCAAGCCTTTTTATAGGTTCTGCAACTACAAAAAGGGCAACTATCCATCCTGCAAGATAACCGATTGAGTATAAAAAGCCGTCAAAACCCGCAACAGCAATCATTCCTGCAATACCAAGAAATGAAGCAGCAGACAGATAATCACCGGCAAATGCAATTCCGTTAATTGACCAGTGGATCTTGCCGCCTGCGGCAAAATAACCCTCAGCTGTCCTTGCTCTTCTGGCAAAGAAATATGAGATATAAAGGACGAGAACTACAAATCCTACAAATATAATAATAGCCCAAACTGATGGAACATATTTCATTTCTGCTCTCCTTCTTTGCCGGTTTTGGTTTCATCAATATATGCTTTTCGTTCCTGCTCTTCGCGCATAATCTCGTCCTCTTTTAAGAATTTGCGCCTCTCTTTTTCTTTGGCAAGCCTGTGCTCTTCTTCCATGCGCAATTTATATTCGAGCTTTTCCTGCTTTAAAGCTTTTTCTTCGGCCCATCCGCATAATGCATTATAAATAAGCGCCATTACAAGGGCCAGTATAATCAGGCCGAAACCGTAAATTATTGCAAGATTTAGCATTCCGGCATCAGTGCCCATCAGCTTTGGATTTGTGACATTAAGGATTATAAAGACTGCATACACAATTGTATAACCTGCAAACATCCATATGCCGATTCTTGATTTGATGCGTGAGGTTTTCACATCTTCTTTCCACTCTGTGGACGGACCGTGGTCCATATAGCTCCCTTCCTTTCGCTGGCATGAAAATATTGGTTAAATGAAATGGCTACAGTCTTAAGATTATTATTATTTCTGCAATTTTTGTATATATTTGAAACAAAGATTACAAAATAATCTGTAGATTGAAAAAAATATTACTAATTAATTTTTGCAAAATCAACTGGTAATTTTAAAATCTATATAATTCTGAATTTATAAAATAATTAGCGGTAAAATATATGTCCCGGGGCAGGATTTTTACTAAATTGACTGCCTTATTTTCTTTGGCTCATAAAACCTGTAATTATTCCGGCCGCTTTCTTTTACTTCATACAATGCAAGGTCAGCATTTTTAAGCAGGGTGCTAATATCTTCACCATCCTGTGGATAAATGGCAATTCCCATGCTGAGTGTAATGCTGATTTTTTTACCACCTATTAATGCTTTTTCCTGGAAGAAATCTATTATTTTTGAGGCAATTCTTTCTGCGTCTTCGATAGTTTTTATATCAGGCAATAAAAGAAGGAACTCATCGCCTCCGAACCTGGCAATCGTGTCGGTTTTTCGCAAGATGGAGTTTATTGTATTACCCACATGAAGAATAAGCTTGTCGCCTATATCGTGGCCGTAGGTGTCATTTATTTTTTTGAACTTGTCTATGTCTATGATTATAATTGCAAAAATCCTGTTATACCTTTTTGCATGTGCAATTGCGACCTCGATACGGTCATTGAAAAGCAGCCTGTTGGGAAGTTTTGTCAGGGGGTCGCGGAAAGCCATGAGCTTTATTTCTTCTTCTAGATGCTTCTGTATGGAAATATCGGTAAATGTTCCTATCATCCTTGAAGGATTATTATTTTCATCCCACCTTATAACCTTGCCCCTGTCAAGCGCCCACATGTAACTGCCATCTTTTTTCCTTATCCTGTATTCGGCAGTGTAGTAGGGAGTTTCTCCGCTTACATGCCTGTTTATATTATCCATGACTTTAACAACATCTTCAGGATGTATCTTATCTTTTATCTCTGAAAACTTATTGGCAAATTCATTTTCACCATATCCCAGTATTTCTTTCAATTTTTTCGAATAAAAAGCCTTATTGGTCTTAAAGTTCCAGTCCCATACCCCGTCACCGCTGCCCTCAAGAGCAAACTGCCACCTCTCTTCAAGTTCCCTCAGTTTTTCTTCCTCTTTTTTCCTGTTGGTTATATCCACTGCAATTGTCCTGAACCCGTTAAAATTATTGTTTTCATCATATATGGGAACAGAGGAAACAAGTATCGGAAAAAGTGTGCCATCTTTTTTTATTGCAGTATATTCGGTGCTTTCTGTTTTTGAACCTTTGGAAAGCAGGATAAACCTGTCTTTTGCCTTTTTAAAGTCTTCCTGGATAAGGATCTGGCTTATGTAAAGGCCATTTGAAATATCTGTCTCGTCATAACCCAGAACCTCGAAAAAAGATAGATTTGCAAATCTTATCCTCATTTCCCTGTCTGTTTCTATGACTATCTCGGGAAGAAGCTGCACAAGGTCACGGAACCTTTTTTCACTTTTAATAATATCCAGTTCATTGATTTTTAGGTCTCTCAGCATCCTGTTTATGCTGATTGCAAGTTTTGCAACTTCATCGCGGCCCTTGAATGGAATATTCTTGTTTAAGTCCTTTTCCTTGCCGATCTCTTCGGCTCTTGCACTTAAAGTCACTATTCTTGAAAGCACAAGCTTTTCAATAGATATAAATATTATCAGGCAGCTTACTATTCCTATAAATACAAGGAGTATAAAGAATGAATAAACATTATTTCTGCCCTCAAGGTACATGCTTCTTGGCATTGTTATCTTTAAAAGAAGGGCGGGTTTTAAGTTAATGTCTTTTATTATTGTAAATCCGTTTACTTCATCCTGGCTCATATATTCGATATCATAACTGCTTCCGCCGGCAAGGCCTGAGATTATGCTGTCAAAATCTGAAGCAATACTGGTATTGCTTAAATCAAGAAAGGATACAGGATTTCTAAGCTCATTTGTAATTGTCTCTACCATATCGCTGTCTATCTGCCTGGCAATTATGACAGTTCCTGCGGGCCCTGATGCCGCATTGTCTTCAGAGGCGCTGCTATTATCTGAGGTGCCATTAATACCTGTGACAGGTTTGGAAATTAAAATATACGGCACATTATCAATGACAAGCACACCTGAAAGGCCCGAAAAATAACCAGAGCTGCCTGCCAGGAAATCATCGCCGGTAATTATCTCTTTTATATTTTCAGGTATACCCGTAAATTTGCTGCTTTTGGCTTCATAATAAGTGCCATATTTAAGATTCTTATCATTTCCGACCATTGCAAAAATACCTATATCAAGGTTTTCAAACATTTGCCCCGAAAGGTTATCGGCATAGTTTTCATTGCTGCCGGAAAGGAAGCCATAGGCATCATTAGACAGGGAGTAATTGTATGTTAGTTTTTCTGCAGAGGAAATATTTCTGTTAAGGATTTTTACAGACTGTATTATTTTGTCTGTGACCTGGGCTTTTTCAAGCTCCATGTAATTTGCAAGTACAAAAAACCTTAAGTAAAAGAAAACAGCTATAAGTATGCATACGAAAATCGATGCAACTACTACTAAAGTTTTTTTGCTTACACCCATTATTTATTTCTTTATTTATTATAAAATATAGGGACATAATTAAAAATAATTATTTTGTTATGAAATTATCAGATTTAATAAAAATACTTGACGCGCTCTTTGAAGTCGGGCAATCGCTGGAAAGTGACAACACCGGTTTCCAGATGGGCAATCTGCAGAATGATATAAAGACAGTGCTCGTAACCCTTGACGTAACTTATGGGGCCATTGATGAAGCCATCGCTTGCGGGGCGGGCCTTATAATATCCCACCACAATCTTATATTTGAACCAATATACTGCATAACCTCTGATGATGCGGCAGGCGCAAAAATACTCAGATTAGCAAAAAATGATATTTCTGTTTATTCTGCCCACACAAATTATGATGCCATGCAGGGAGGCTTAAACGACCTGTTATTTGAGGCGCTGGGGTTAAAAAATCCTGTGGTTATTGAACCGCTGCACAATGATATGTGCTCCTGCCATGATTCAAGCAGTCCACAGGCTTTAAATAACGGCATCGGTAATGCAAATAATGGCACAGCCGGTAGTCATAGTAAAAGCAATGCAGGCGCCGGTTTTGGAAGGGTGGGGGAGCTAAAAGTCCCGCTGGCTCTGCAGGATGTAATGGCAATCTTAAAGGAAAAGCTGGGGCTTTTAAATATGCAGTGGATGGCTCCGGCACCGGCCGGATTGAAGGATATCAAATCAGAAAAGATTTTAACCACTAACAAGATCAGGAAAATAGCAGTAATTAACGGCAGCGCAAATTCGCTTGCATACATACTTTCATCTCCCGCTTTTGACTGCGACCTTGTCATTACAGGTGAGATGAAATATTCAAATGCAGCAATGATTGCTGAAAGCGGCAAAATTTTTATAGCTGCGGGCCATGCAGAAACAGAAAAGCTTGCAATAGATGGGATTTATGGCAGAATGAAAAAAAACAAAAAGCTTGCTGGAATTAATATTATAAAAAGCAAAGCCGGTTATATCCCCTGGAGGTATTATATTGAGTGAAAAAGTTGCCGACCTGTTAAACCTTGTAGAGCTGCAGATGCTCGAAAAAAATATCATGCGAAAAGCTGCAGAGGTTGCAGTGCTTAGAAAAAATGAAAAGCTGAAAAAAATTGAAGAAGAATTCCAGGAAGTATCAGAATCATGCGATTCAATGCAAAAAGAACTTTCAAGGATTGAACACGACAGGAAAAAAATTGAGGACTCTGTTGAATTAAATAATGAAAAGATAAAAAAGAATGAATCAAAATTATTCAGCGGTACAATAACCAGCTCAAAGGAACTTGTAAACTACCAGGACGAAATAAAGCAGTTCAAGCAGAATAACGACACTCTTGAAAGTAAAGAGCTTGAGCTTATGTTTGAGCACGACACATTAAAACCCAAACTTGCACAGATGCAGCAAAAAAAGCTTGAGACCCAAAACCAGCTGAAAGAAGTAAAAGATGGAGTGGAAGAGAAAGCAAAAGTAGTAGATGAAAAGATATCTGTGCTTAAGAAAAGAAGAAAAGAAGTGCTTGCAAAAATTCCAAAGGACCTTATAGAAAAATATGATGAACTCAGGGTAAAAAAAGGCGGAATAGCTTTGGGTGTACTGAAGAACAGGATATGTGATGCCTGCAGGATGGAAATATCTTCAGGGGAAGCTGATAAAATAAAGGATGCCTCAAAGATATATAAATGTCCCATGTGCAACCGTATGCTTATTATTTATGATGAAAAGATGGACAG
>CAZGTW010000077.1:0-6129 GCA_964528815.1 uncultured Actinomycetota bacterium
TGCCCGGGTCCTGTAAGTATATATGGCATATCAAAGCTTGCAGGAGAATATATTATCCGTTATATGCTTGCCAGTCATTATATAATCAGGATATGCGGGCTTTATGGCCATGCCGGCAGCCTTGGCAAAGGCTATAATTTTGTTGAATTGATGATTAAGCTGGCAAAAGAAGGCAAGCCGATAAAAGTAGTAGATGACCAGGTACTCACACCGACCAGCACAAAAGATATAACAGAAAAACTTTATGAACTTATAAAAATAAAAAAATTCGGCACTTACCATATGACAAATACCGGAAGCTGCTCGTGGTATGAGTTTGCATGCGAGATTTTCAGGCTTGCAGGGTTAAGCCCCCGGATAAACCCGATATCCACAGAGGACTTTGGGGCAAAAGCCAGAAGGCCTGCTTATTCTGTTCTTGATAACCGCAATTTAAGGCAGGCAGGCATTGGCGACCTGAGGCACTGGAAAGAAGCGCTGGCAGAATATATTAAAGAAAGAAATAAATAGATTGCTGACGGAAAATAAAGATTATAATAATGAAAATAATTTTATTGAAGTTCCTGTTAAGTTAAAGGAAAAGAAATATTCCATTTCTGCATTCTTTCCGGTATATAATGACTGGGGTACGATTCCCGGCATGGTCCTTCTTGTAAACAGCGTTCTTGAAAAATCTGCAAGTGAATATGAGATAATCCTTGTGGATGACGGGAGCCGGCCGCTTACAAAAATGGTGCTTGAAGAGCTTGCAAAAAAAATCGATAAGCTAAGGATTATTACCCATGAAAAAAACAGGGGTTACGGCGGGGCATTAAAAAGCGGTTTTTACAATGCAAAATATGACCTTATATTCTATACGGATGGCGATGCCCAGTATAATCCACAGGAACTGGCCCTTTTAATTGAAAAATTCAGCGATGATACAGATGTTGTAAATGGTTATAAGATAAGCCGTTCTGACCCTGTCTACAGGAAAATACTTGGAAGGATGTACCATCATATTACAAAAATGCTTTTCGGGTTTAAAATCAGGGATGTAGACTGTGATTTCAGGCTGATTAGAAGATCGGTATTTGATGATTTAAAACTGAATTATAACAGCGGGGTAATCTGTGTCGAGATGATTGCAAGGATGACAAGAAGGGGCGTCAGGTTTGCAGAAGTTCCCGTGCACCACTATTACAGGGTAAGCGGAAAGTCAGAATTCTTTAATTTTAAAAGGGTGTTTAATGTAATAAAAAACCTTGTAAAGCTCTGGTACAGGATAAGGTTAAAAAATGTTTACTGAGCCGGCATATATATTATTTATATATAATCAGGTTTAAGAAATAGCTATTGATGGAAAAAAATAAAAAAACTTTAAACAGTATTGCAGGCAAAGTGTCTTCAATTGCATTCAGTAGTGATGCAGGGGATAAATGCAGCAAACTCGAAGATACTTACCGGGGCAGGAAAATCCTGGTAACCGGAGGGCTTGGTTTTATAGGAAGCAATCTTGCAATTGCATTGTGCAACATGGGAGCCGAAGTCATAATCGTCGACTCTCTTATCGAGGACTATGGCGGAAACCTTTTTAATATTGAACCAGTAAAGGATAACGTAAAGGTCAATATTGCAGATGTACGCGGCGAATCAAGCATGAATTACCTGGTCAAAAATATGGATTATATCTTTAACCTTGCCGGGCAGGTGAGCCATATTGACAGCATGAAGGACCCGTATACTGACCTTGATATTAACTGCAAAAGCCAGCTTTCACTTCTGGAGTCATGCAAGAAATACAATAAGGATGTCATAATAGTCTATGCGGGCACGCGCCAGCAGTACGGAAAACCGGATTATCTGCCGGTTGATGAAAAGCACCCGGTACATCCCACTGATGTCAATGGAATAAACATGATGGCGGGCGAGTGGTACCATATACTGTATAATAATGTTTACGGCATCAGGTCAGTATCACTGAGGCTGACAAATACTTACGGGCCAAGGCAGCTTTTAAAGCATAACAGGCAGGGATTCTTCGGATGGTTTGTAAGGCAGATACTTGAGGGAAAGCCCGTAAATATATTCGGAGACGGTTTGCAGAAAAGGGATTTTAACTTTGTTGGTGATGCTGTAAGAGCATTTCTTATTGCAGGCGCAAATGAGCAGTCATACGGCAATTTCTATAACCTTGGCGGTACTGAAAGGATAAGCCTGCTTGAGCTTGTCAAAATGATGATAAAAATATATGGAAGCGGCAGCTATAACATTGTCCCGTTCCCGCCTGAGCGGAAAATAATCGATATCGGTGATTTCTATGCGGATTTTTCAAAGATTGAAAAAGAATTGAAATGGTCCCCTCTGGTAAGCCTTGAAGAAGGCCTTGGGAGGACATTTGAATATTATAAAAAATACAGAAACAATTATTTTTAAGAAAGTATATAAATATTTGCCGGACATTTATTTTACCGGCATAAAAGGTTAACAACTAAAGCTAATAAATCAAACTTATAAATAAAAAATGGACAAAATACCTTTTGGCGACCTTTCCCGCCAGTATAAAAAATACCGAAGTGAATTTGATGCTATAACGAGTGCAGTATTTGAGAAAGGCAGTTTCATACTCGGGGAAAATGTATCAGCCTTTGAACATGAATTTGCTGCTTACTGCGGCTGCAGTTATGGAGCAGGAGTCGGCTCAGGCACAGAAGCACTTCATCTTGCGCTACTTGCCTGCGGCATAAAAGCCGGAGATGAAGTAATAACAGTTGCAAACACAGCTGTTCCCACTGTTGCAGCTATAAGGCTTGCAGGTGCCGTTCCGGTTTTTGCTGATATTGAAGAGAAAACATATAACATTGACCCTGCCCTCATTGAACCCTGCATTACAGGCAAAACAAAAGCCATAATGCCGGTTCATCTTTATGGCAATCCCTGCAGGATGGATGAGATAACTGCTATAGCAAAAAAGCATGACCTTAAGGTAATCGAAGACTGTGCGCAGTGCCATGGCGCTGCAATTAACGGGAAAATGACTGGAAGTTTTGGAGATGCCGGATGTTTTTCATTTTACCCGAGCAAAAACCTTGGAGCATTTGGCGATGGCGGTATGGCAGTTACAAATGATGAAGAGATATCAGAAAATCTGAAGCTTCTTCGAAACTACGGCCAGAAAAACAGGTATTTCAGCATAATAGAAGGCATAAACAGCAGGCTGGATGAACTGCAGGCAGCCTATCTGCGGTTTAAACTCAGGCACCTCGGGGACTGGAACTCAAGGAGGATAGAAATTGCAGGCATGTATAATGATGCTTTCGGTAAAGCCGGCATTATACAGCCTTCGCATCAGAAGGATTTCAGGCATGTATACCATCTGTATGTGGTAAGGGTAAAAAACAGGGACAGGTTCATGGATTTTCTTGATGAAAAGAAAGTCAGGACCCTTATACATTATCCATATCCGGTACATTTGCAGGACGCCTACATAAATGCTGGCATTGGCAATGGGCCAGGCAGCCTGCCGGTTACTGAAAAAGCGGCAGAAGAAATAGTATCGCTTCCGATATATCCTGAACTGACTGATGAAGAAGTAAAATATATTATAAAAACTGTAATTGAATTTTTTAATGAATAAAAAAAAGATACTCCGGATAATAATCCCGTCAGTAGCGGCTTTTTTAGCTGTTGCTGCAGGTGTATTTCTTTACCTTTATTATTTTTATTACCACAAGCCCAATTTTGTAAGCGGGAGCGCAAACAGCATTTCCGCTGCAAATACTGATGATGTGGCACCAGGTGATGAAATAGACTATATAATAAATTTTAAGAATACCGGTAACACTGATGTCACTGCTCTTAAAATAACAACAAAAATACCTGATAATACCCGATATTTAAGTTCAAACCCCCAGGCAAAAATAGACAGTGAGTCAAAAAAGATGGAATTTCTTGTACCGCTGATTGCAAAAAACACTTCAGGTAGCGTCACTTTTAAAATAAAGGCAAACAGCCCCCTTGATAACGGAACTGTGATAAAGACAGGGGAGATAAGTTTTAACTATACCGCAAGAAAAGAAATGCGTGATTTTCTGATTGGCGATATCATTTCTAAAAAAGTCGCCAGCAGCCCTGATTTTTCAGGTTTTAAAATGAAAGTAAAAGATTTAAACGGCGGGCAGATAAGTATGGGTGATAAGCTTCAATTTGATATCTCGCTTTCAAACAGCGGCAATATGAATGCCAAAAACATTAAAGTAATAAATATTTTGCCTGATAAATTACTGCTGGATAAAAAAACAATTAAACCTGATGCTCAGGTAGAAAAATCAAGTGAAAATAAAGAAAGCATTACCTGGGAATTAAGCATACTTAATGCTGGCCAGAATCAGGATTTCAGTTTTACTGCAACAGTGGGAAATAATTTCAGCCACCTTGAAGAGTTTACAGACAGTGCCAGTGTCGAATATGGCACAAAAACTGTAAGTGAGGCTTCAGTTTCAGAAAAGGTGTGGGGGTTTCCTGATTTCAGCAAATCTGAAAACAAAGTCGCAGACATTGATGGAGGGAGCGTATGGGCAGGGGATACCCTTGAATATACTGTGGTGATAAAAAACACCGGGCTTCGTGCAGGGCAGGATTTTAAACTCATCTGCCCCATACCGGAACTGACTTCATTTGTTACGGGTTCTGAAAGCGGACCGGACAGCGCAAATTATGACAGTGAAACAAAGACCCTTTTATGGGAAATAAAAAGCCTTGACGTAAACCAGGAAATAAGCCTGAAGTTCAGTTCAAAGATAAGCGGCTCACTTATTAAAGGCGGTAAGATAAGTACGGGCTTTTATATAGAAGGTGACGGGCAGGATGTTCAAATCGAACCCGTCTCCATAAATGTGAGAGCATTTATTTTCCAGACATTAGTGTGCATGGGTGATTCGCAGATAACATTTACCAACTGGCCCGCAAGCCTCGATTATCTTCTGGAATCAGGTTACGTACATGCAGAATTTAACACAATTGGCAGTGGCGTGCCGCAGCAGATGGCTTATCAGGGCGTAAAGAGATTTGACTTGACTGTAGCAGTTTATAAACCGTCTATAATTGTTTTTGGGTATGGGACAAATGACGCAGGTGTCAGTACTTCACTTTTCAGGAATGGCATGACAGAACTTATACAGAAAGCAAAGGCTATCGGAGCAACACCGGTAGTACATTCTATCGGATGGATAGATACCGGGCAGCAGCCTCTTAAAAAAAGCTATACTGAGTATAATGCCATACTCAGGGATGTGTGTGCCGCAAACGGGGTCCCGTATGTGGATATATACGGACCCATGTCACAGGATCCCGGAAGGTATGTAAGTTCCGATGGGATGCACTGGACAGCAGATGGGGGAGCCCTTGTTGCAAACCTGGTTTACAACACTATAAGAAACTATCTTGACGGTGAAGGGAACCGTAAATAGCGGCTGCAATAATAATATAAAAGATAAATTCAAATACAGGTTTATGATTACAATGCAAAAAGACAGTTTTAAAGATTATAAAATAAATAAATTTGTATATATTTTATACTTCTTAAGTTTTGCAATACCCTTTGCAATATTTACAATAACAATGCTCCCTGCATCTACCGGCTGGGACACCACCTGGCTTCATATACAGGTGCCCGGACTTTATGTCGGACAGACAACAGGTTTTCCTGTGGCTTTCCTGACCGGAAAGCTGTTCTCATTTCTGCCAATCGGCACAATGGCTTTCCGGCTTAACCTTTACTCAGTATTCTGGGGAGCCATGACGCTTTTTGTGCTTTTTATCTTTATAAAAAACATTCTTAAAAATGAATACTATATTTCACTTATTACTGTTTTATTTTTCGGGTTTTTCAAGGTTTTCTGGCTGCAGACAAACAGGTTTGAAGTATATACGCTCAGCACTTTCTTTTCAGCAATAATAATGCTTACCGGATATTACTGGTCAAATACAAAGAGCAATAAATTCCTGTATCTGTATTATTTCCTTATAGGCCTGTCATTTACAAACCACCCGATATCTGTGTTTCTGGCGCCGGCTTTCATATTATTTCCCATTTATACAGAATGGCGGCAGGTTTTCAGGGTAAAAAAATTCTTTATAATTCTTGCTCTG
>CAZGTW010000078.1:0-1425 GCA_964528815.1 uncultured Actinomycetota bacterium
TCAAATAAAAATATATAGGATAATCAAGTAAAAAACTAATAAATCAACAGTAATAAACAATTATAAAAAATTTGAGGAGCCCGCATTTACTTTGGGCTCCTCTCTGTAATTTTAACTGCTATTGTTTTTAGCAATCAAATTGAAACACAATTTTAAACCTGATATGCGTTATTATTCAACCTCGTTCAGTTTTTCAAACAGGTCAATGTTGCTGCTGTCAATCCAGAAATTACCCATTACCAGATTAACCGGGCCAGGTAAAAATCCTGTCTTGGCATCATCAGTAGTTAAAGGTGCGGGATTTAAACCTCTCAGATGCATTGTTGTAACAGCATAAAAACCTTCTGATGCAAACTGCTGTGCAAGTGTTGCAGTTATATAACCATCACGGATATATTTCAGTATGTCTTCAGTTATATCACCGCAAAGAACTTTCTTGTCTCCTGCTGCAATGCCTGCTTCCTTTAATGCTGCAGATGTATTTGCGCCACCAAGGGAACCGGTACCTATCATGATATCAAAATCAGGGTTAGCAGCTATAAAAGCTGTTGCATTAGCTGTACCAGTAGCCGGATCCGGACCTTCTTCCATTTCCTGCAGTATCTTTACATTAGGATAATTTGCAAATACTTTCTTAATACCAGCAACTCTTGCCTGATGGTCTGTAGCTGCAGCGATTGTCTGGATACCGACTTTTGCATCTTCCCCAGCCAGTTCAATAGCTTTTTTGCCTAACAGTTCCCCGTAATAAGCGTTGTCAGTTCCACCTTTAGCTGTTACGGTAAACTCAGTACTATCTGAACCAGCGAAACCCCAGATCATTCCGCCTTTTTCAAGGTAAGGATTGATTATAGCGGCTTCGCTCAGGCCAAGGGCACAATAGTATATTATACCTTTTGGATTTTTAGCAATTGCAGACTCAAGTCCTGCATAAATCTGGTCCATATCGCCTTCCATTGGACCTACGGTCTCGACTTTTATCGGGTGCCCAAGGGCTGTCCAGAATTCAGCAGCTTTGAAGGCTCCATATTTTAACTGTTTCCATACAGGATAAGCCCACCATCCACCTGCAATTATATAAAGTTCTTCCTCAGCAGCTACTACAGACTCTTCAGCAGATGTCTCTGCTGCTGCTGTTGTTTCTTCAGCTGCAACTGTGGTTTCTGCAGCTGCTGTTGTTTCTTCAGCAGTAGTGGTCTTGCAAGCAGAACCAGCCAGCGCCAAAGAAATTGCAATCATAGCAATTACCAGCACTATTAATGCTTTTTTCAATTTCTTTCCTCCTCTTTGGTAAAGATTTGTTAAATGAAGAAAAATAAGAATATCACCACCTTTCTTTCAGTAAATTTGCTGGAAATAATAATTCCAGTATTATGATAACGCTTTATTAGTTTAACGCTTTACTATTATAAAAACTATTTAGTC
>CAZGTW010000078.1:1525-5973 GCA_964528815.1 uncultured Actinomycetota bacterium
CCGGTTATTCCCTTGACAATATCATTATGAAGATCCTCAAGACGTCCTTCATAATTCTTAAAATCAAGGCTTGCCACTCTTTCTCCGGTCCTTAGAATTGTAACCCTGTTTGCGACTTTTATAACATGTTCGATATTATGTGCAATCAATATTATCCCGTTTACATGCTTTATTACTTCCCTTATTAGATCAAGCACTCTTCTTGATTCATTTACGCCAAGTGCTGCTGTCGGCTCGTCCATTATTATGATTTTACGCCCCCAGAAAATTGCCCTTGCAAGTGCAACAGCCTGCCTTTGCCCTCCGGACAATGTCTCTACTTTCTGTGAAAGGTCAGGAAGATTGATTGATATGTCTTTTATTCTTCCAAGGGCTTCCCTGTTCATCCTTCTTGTATCTGCAAAACCAAATATCCTGTTTATTCCTTTACCAATATATTCCCTGCCTGCAAAAATGTTTTCAGTGAAATTTAAATTATTGAACAATGCAAGGTCCTGGTAAATAGTTTCTATCCCGTAATGAAATGCATCGGAAGGTTGTTTTATATGAGCTTCATGCCCAAAAATATTTATTATACCCTCATCTGCTGTAATGGCTCCTGCCAAAATCTTGATTAAAGTGGACTTTCCTGCGCCATTGTCCCCAACAAGGCCAAGTATTTCACCATCCCTTAATTCAAAATCAACTTTTTTAAGCGCTTCTACAGCACCAAATCTTTTATACAGCCCCTTAGCTTCTATAATATAATTATTTGATGGCTGGACATTATTCAATTTGAACTCCTCTTTATAAGATTTTTAATACTTTATTCTGTTTAAAAATATTCAAATCTTTCCTGATTTCATAATACCAGGAAATATAAGTTAAAAATCTGCTTACCTTACCAGGCTTTTCCTGTTTTCAAGCACCACATCTATTGTAACAGCAATGATTATAAGTAGGCCAACTGCAAGCTGGTTCCAGTTAAGATCTATTTTGTACATTATTATTGAGTTATATATAAGGCTCATGAAAACCAGGCCAAAAAGGGAACCGAGAACGCTTCCCCTGCCGCCATACAGGCTGGCACCGCCGACAATTACAGCAATAACAAGTATAAATGCGGTATCTGTGCCTGCGCTTGTATAAGCATTTCCAAATCTTGCAGCAGAAAGTATACCTGCCAGAGCGGCCATTACAGCAACCAGTATATAATTAAATGTAATAACCTTTTTAACCTTAATGCCCATCAGTTCAGCAGCCTTGTCATTTCCCCCGATATAATAATTCTGCCTGAAAAAAACATTTCTCCTGAGTAAGAACTCGAAAATTATAAATATTATGAAAGCAATATAAACCATCAGTGGAATGGTCAGAATCCTGTATTGGGAAATTACATTGAACTTGTCTGTAATATTGGTCACATGATTTCCATTATTAATAATATATTTCAAGCTTAAAAGCACAAACCATGTGGCTAATGTGGCAATAAAGGGATTTACGCCTGCATAAGCTATTATCGAGCCGTTCATCAAACCTATCAATACTGCAGCTAATAAAGTAAGTATTATTGCAAGCGGTATGGGAAGCCCTGCTTTTTTAATCAGGACCCCGACAAGGATACCGGAAAAACCGACAACCGAGCCCACTGAAAGATCAAAGTTACCGCTTATAATAATTACCGTTATTGCACCAATAATTATTGTATTTTCAGCAATGTAAAATAATATACCATATAAATTGATTTTTGATGCAAAACTTGGCGTAGTAAAAGTAAGCACCAGAATAAAAGCAATTATAACAATTGCCAGACTTGATTCCCTTGCTTTAAAGATATTGCTTAACTTTCTCAATGTAAACTCCTTTTAAGAATTAGTTTTCGGGTTTTTACTGCCAAGTTTTCTCAGGCTCCTGCCGGGGATTTTTTTGATAAGCTCATCCAGTAAAACAGCAAACAGCAATATAAGGCCCACTGTAAATTCAGTATAGTATGGATTAATGCCCAGCATTATCATTGCATTATAAATAGTAGATATAAGGACTACCCCCAGAAAACTGCCGACTACTGAACCTGCACCGCCCTTAAGGCTGCCTCCTCCAAGTATTACAGCAGTAATTACTATTAGGGCAAATGAAGGGTAACCAAAAGTAGCGCTTGTCCCCTGGACTCTTGAAGCCCTCAATATGATTGCTATTGCGCCAGTTGTGGTAACAAGCATGTAGTTAATTATTTTTAAGACATTGATTTTAATACCGACTACTCTTGCAGAGTATTCATTGCCTCCTAGAAAGAAATTCTGCCTGAAAAAAACATTTTTGGAAAGTAGGACCTGATAGATTATGACAATGGCAATTGCATAAAAAATAATATATTCCACACCGTAAAATGTGCCTCCTGCAATCCTGTTAAAAGCTGCAGGAAAATCCCCGAAAAAAGGCACTTCACCTTTTGCTTCCTTGCTGAATAAGCCAAGTATAAATGCCAGGCCCCTGAAACAGAAAAAATATGCAAGCGTTACTATGAAGGGGGTTATTTTAACTTTTGTTACAAGAAACCCGATGCTTGCACCTATCGTGGCTCCTAAAATCAAAACAAGTATAATAACTAGCGGTATTGGAAACCCTCTGCCAAGCATTTCACCAAGCACTACTCCAAGTGTGGCCATTACAGTTCCAATGGAAAGGTCTATTCCGCGTGAGACAAAAAGGATGGTCATCCCTGCTGCAACAATCCCATATACAGAAATATTCAGCATCAATCCTTTCAAATTTTCTATAGTAAAGAAAAACTCAGACCTTAAATCAAGAACCAGAAGCAGCGCTGCGATTATAATCAAAAGGAAAAATTCCCGGCTTTTTACTATTCTTTTTATTATCCTCACAAAAACCCCCAGATTTATAGATAAATTTAATTATATTAAGTAATAAGAGATTTTTAAAAACTTATTAAATAAAGTGCCTGCAAATAAGAGATTTTTTTACGTTTTGTTTGTATTTACTGAAAAAACTTTGACTATTGATCAGATAATTATTATTTAATTTAAATATATTTTAAAAATTATTTACAGATAATTATTGTTTTATAATAGTAAAGCGTTATATTATGACAATGCTAAATTATATCCATTAATGATTTAATGTCAATACGGTTTTTTAAAACTTTTTTTGCTCGCTATTAATTATTCTATAAAAGTTGGTACAAATATTTCCGGTTTTCATGAATTTAGCGAACGTTTGCATTCTTGTCAAACGTTTTTTGAGCGGTGTTACTTAAAAAATCCTGCAGGATTTTACCTCATCAGCTATTGCTCTGAGGTTTTCATCAGGGGTATATAGTGGCACTGCGCATTCTGGCCCAACTATGTTTATTCCGCAGTTTATTGCATGCCTTACTTCCCTGCGCACATCTTCAGGTGTCCTGAAAAGAAGAGTCGAAGGATTATTGATGTTGCCTGCAAGGCATATCCTGCCTGCGCTTATCTCTGAAGCATTACAGGCATCGACTTTTGATTCAAAATGAAATCCTGCAAAGCCTGTCCTGCATATATATTCTATCCTGTCCTTTGTGTTGCCGCAGATATGAAGTATTACGGGCACTCTGACTTCCCTGGCTATTTCAGAGTGCACAGGAATCAGGAAATCACGGTAGGATTCAGGGCTGCAGAGATCCCTTGTCGCATGATCAGCGACAGTCAGCACATCTGCTCCCGCCTCTGCCTGGGCTTCTGCAAATGCAAGCGTGACTTCAAGAAGCTTCTCAAGGATATCCCTGACTTCTGAAGGATTATCAATAGTCTTTATCAAAAAATCGGAGACCCCAAAAAAGTGATAAGCCAGGGTCCATGGACCAAATACTTTTCCGGTTATGGCCACACCAGGATAGGAGGCCTTGAGCATCGAGATGCAATCAAGGGCCGCCCTGACAGCGTGATTGGAGAGGAAATCCTTTTTTATTTCAATATCTTTGTAATCTTTCCATAACTTTCCTGTTATCTGCGGCATCGTATAGCTTGAACCCCATTTCACGGCACATCCGAGGGCATAGGATTCTATGACCACTGAAAAAACAGGCATTATCATGTCAAAATCCAGTATCTCATAATTTGCCCTGGCAAGCTCAAACATCTTCTTTGCATCATAATGAGCTTCAGGAAAATAGGAATTCATTTTCTCCTGCTGCCATACAGTTGTCGAAGAAACAGGATTTCCTGCTCCCGGCCTTATTGAGTGCCTTGACTTTAGCTGCTCGAGTATTATTTCCCGTGATGTTGCCATTCTAAATTCCTTAAAAATGCCTTAAAATACCGAATTTATGATTTTACCGCTCAAATACGCATTAATATTATCTGCGGTGATATCTATCATGCGCTGCCTGGCTTCTCTCGACGACCAGGCTGTATGAGGTGTAACTATAAGGTTCTTTGCTTTGTGCAGCAGTTTATTACCAGCAGATGGCGGTTCCTGGCTTA
>CAZGTW010000079.1:0-5885 GCA_964528815.1 uncultured Actinomycetota bacterium
ATGAATATATTGCTGTTTTTTGCTGCTATGAAATCCCTGTGATCAGCGCTGTTTTTAATATCAAAACCATAATTACAATGCGGTGCTCCCGGAGAATAACCCCTTACGCCGTCAGGATAATATTTTATCCATTCCATAACCTGGATGACTTCATCTTTTTTTCTTATTCTTGGAAGTATAAAGCCGTCTGCTCCTGCATCAAGGTATCTTGCAAAAGTGTGATAGCTGTATTCACCTATTTTTACAAATGGTGCAACACCGGACAGTTTTGCCATGGTAATAAAATCTGAAGCTGTTTCAATGCTGTAAGAGCCATGTTCACACTCGATTATTAAAAAGTCGAAACCGAAGTTTGCAAAAATCCTTGCAATCTGGGGGTTACGGCCGGTTTCGGTTATACAGGTCCCTATTACTGCACCTTTATTATTGATGGTTTCTATTAATCTTGTAATATCCATTTATTTCCCGGGAAATCAATTTAAGATGCTATAAGCTCTGCACCTGTGATTAATTTTACAATATCATTATGAAGTTCAGAACTTCTATCCTTATACTCTTTAAAATCAATACTTCCTGCTCGCTTTCCTGTCCGCAGTACTATTACCCTGTCTGCAATCCTTATTATATGCTCTATGTTATGGGTAATGACTATAATGCCGTCAAGGTTCTGCTTTATATTCATAATCATATCAAGCACTTTGGCAGATTCTTTAACACCAAGAGCAGCAGTCGGTTCATCCATTATGATTATTTTCCTTCCCCAGAATATCGCTCTCGTTATTGCTACTGCCTGTCTTTGACCTCCTGAAAGCGTTTCAGTTTTCTGCTCAAGGTCCGGAAGATTAATCGAGATGTTTTTTATTTTATCCAGTGCCTCCGTTTTCATGCGCCTGTCATCTGCAAAATAAAGCAGTTTCCCAAGCCCTTTTGCCCTGTACTCTCTTCCGCCGAAAATGTTCTTTACAAAATTCAAATTATTAAACAATGCCAGGTCCTGGTATATTGTCTCGATACCCAGCTTAAAAGCGTCCTGGGGACTGTGGATATTAACTTCTTTGCCGTATACCTCGATTTTCCCGCTGTTTGGTATCAGTGCTCCCGATAATATCTTAATGAGTGTGGACTTGCCTGCCCCGTTATCGCCTACAAGGCCCAGTATTTCACCTTTTTTGAGTTCAAAATCCACACCTTCAAGTGCAGTCACTGCACCAAAATACTTGGATATACCCTTAGCTTCTATAATATAATTATTGCCTGACAACTTTACCCCCTTAAATTTATTAAACTATATAAATGTTTACTTAATTTTTAGTTATGCCCTCATCAGTGCAGTACGTCTCTCTACAGTTACATCAATAAACACTGCGATTATAAGGGTAAGCCCTATTACTACCTTGTTCCAGTAAAGGTCGACTTTAAACAAAACAAGGGCATTATAAAGAAGTGCGACAAAAATCAGCGCAATAAAAGATCCCAGCACCGTACCTTTGCCGCCTTTTAAGCTTGCCCCCCCGATTATAACAGCAGTTATTATCTGGAACGCATTTTCTGAACCTGCAACCGAGTAGGCTGCCTGAAACCTTGAAGTCAGGAAAATACCGGCTACTGCCGCCATGAAGCTTGTCAGTATGTAAAATATAAGCTTTACTTTTTTGACTTTTATACCCACTAGCTGGGCTGCTGTCTCATTGCCGCCCATGTAATAACTTTGCCTGAAAAACATGTTCCTTCTAAGCAGCACTTCAAATATTATTACTGTAAGGATTGCAAATATTATGATAACCGGGACCTTAAGTATTTTATACGAAGCTAGCAAGCCAAAGGATTTTGGAAACCCTGAAACGTTGCCATATGCAACCAGCAATATAAGGGCACCATATACAAACCATCCGGACATGGTAACTATAAAAGGGTTTATCCCAAGATATGAAATAAAATAACCCATTATTGCGCCCATTGCTATCCCGCATATCAAAGTAATTATTATTGCCAGCGGGATTGACATGCCGCCTTTCATAAGCAGTGCAACTATTATTCCTGCAAGCCCAAGAACTGAGCCCACGGCCATATCAAAGCCCCCGGAAATAAAAAGGACCGTCATTGCACCGAGAATTATTGCATTTACTGAAATAGAATAAAGTATTCCAAATATATTTATTGAACTGAAAAACGCAGGCCTTAAACTTCCGATCGCTATTACTGCAATCAATACTATAAGCAACAGGGTGGTTTCTCTAAAACTGAATATTTTTTTTAAAACTTTCACTTGTTCCCCTCTATATATAAATTATTGGATATTTTTATAGTATTAAATACTTTTCCGCAGTATTTTTCTCTGATTAGCTTTTTGCATATATTCATTAAGAGTAGCAGATGCAAGTAAAACAATACCGACAAAAAACTCATAATAAACAGGATTTTTTTCCAGGACAATTATGGCATTAAAAATAAGGGTTAAAAGTACAATTCCAAGAAAACTGCCAAGAATCGAACCTTCCCCGCCTTTTAAGCTTGCCCCACCTATTATAACTGCTGCAACCACCTCAAGACCCAGGGTCTCGCCTGTTGTTGCAGTAGTTGTCTGGATGCGTGATGCCCGAAGAATTGTAGCAACTGCAACCATTAAGGTAACAAGGGAGTAATTAATTATTTTTATCCTGTCTAATTTCATGCCCAGTAATTTGGATGCATTTTCATTGTTACCTATGTAGTAGTTCTGCCTGAAAAAAAGGTTTTTTGTAATAAGCACCCCAAAAATTATAAGGATTGCGATCATATAATAAAAACTGGCCTCGATTTTTAAAAACTGTCCGCCTGCAATTTTCAGAAATGAAGCTGGAAAATCTGTAAACGATGGCAGGAAAGTTCCTAAACCAGGTTTGCTTCCCAATACAATTTTTGCTATTG
This sequence comes from uncultured Actinomycetota bacterium, assembly GCA_964528815.1. Taxonomy (GTDB): domain Bacteria; phylum Actinomycetota; class Humimicrobiia; order Humimicrobiales; family Humimicrobiaceae; genus Fen731. The sequence continues at coordinate 2,908 of CAZGTW010000079.1, forward strand.
CATATGCAAGCCCCCTGTATAGAAAAAACCCTCCAAGTGTTACTATAAAGGGATTTATATTTGCCTTTGTGACTAAAACGCCATTTATTAATCCAATGACTATTCCGATAACCAATACCAGTATGATTACACTTACGACATTCATTCCTGCATTAAGCATTATTCCAAGTATAATTCCAAGTATTGCCATAACCGAGCCGCTGGACAGGTCAAAACCCCCGGAGATAAACAGTATTGTCATAGCAGATGCAATAATTGAATTGACTGCGATGGTCAATGTCATTGACTTTATGTTTGCCTGGGTTAAGAAGTTTGCATTATTAAAGTAAAGAAATAGGCCTATGGCAATTATCAATACAAAAAGAAAAAGCTCCCTCGAAACTAAAACCTTCCTAAGATTGGACTTCACAATTTGTCTCCTTTTGAAAATAAATCAAAAGTTTTGTAAAAAATATCTTAATTTTTAAAATATATCTTAAGTAATACAAAAAAATTTTACAAGCAGGCGACAGATTTTTCTGCCGCCTGTTTGTATTAAATGCTTAAAACGAATAATTTAAATGAGACTTAAAAATCTGTAATGCTATTATTCGTTATACTTAAATCCTTCAGGTGGTGTAAGTCCCCTGAATAATTGCAGGTTATCTTTTGTAATGAACGGAAGTGCTGTTATGATGTTGGCCGGTCCTGCAACAAATCCAGCAGCTTTGTCGTCATTTGAAACATGAAGTGCTGAATTCTTGATTGTATGCATAGCAAGTATTGCGTAATATGTTTCAACTGCAAAACTCTGTGCAAGGCTAGCTGATACAAAGTCTTCCTCAATGAGGTCAAGCAATTCCTGGTCCATGTCACCAGCAATAACAAATTTTTCTCCTGGAGCAACTCCTGCTTCCTTAAGTGCCCTGCCTACAGCTGCGCCGCCGAGTGCTGATGTACAAATAAATGCATCGACATCAGGATTTGCAGCAAGGAAAGCTGAAGCATTTGCAGCAGCCCCTGCCTGGTCAGCTGTCTGGTCCATAATCGGTTCTAGAACTTTGATGCCAGGATATTTTGACAATACACTGTTTACGCCTGCCATCCTTTTTATGTGGTTGTCAGCTTCAGGAAGTGTCATAATTCCAACAGTGAATTCTTCCCCGAGTTGGTCAACAACAAACTGTGCCTGCTGTGCACCATAATATTGATTGTCGGTACCAACAGTCATTGTCTGAGGATATTTGCCTGATGAGCCGTTCATTCCAGCTATCATGCCGCCTTTGTTATAGTAGTCAGTTAAAAGGCTTTCTTCGCCCAGTCCCAAGGATAACCAGAGCAAACCTGTAGGATTTTTTGCTAGTGCTGCTTCAAGTCCCTGCATGCATTTATCAGCGTCACAATCTGCAGGACCAGTATATTCAAACTGCACACCAAGCTCCTGAGCTGCCATATAACCACCCCAGAGGTAAGGTTTCATGACTTCAAGTCCCCAGCAAAAGCATGACCAGATATAAAGTTCGTCACTGGCTGCAACTACCGATTCAGTGGCTGCTGCAGTTGTTTCAGCCGCTGCAGTTGTCTCTCCTGCCTCTGTGGCTGCTGCAGTTGTTTCTTCAGCAGCACCTGCAGTCTGGCAGCCTGAAAGTGACAGTGTAGCAATCATGACTACAGCTATTGCTATAGAGATGATCAGTATTATTCTTTTTTTCATTACTTAACTCCTTTTTTTGTTGATTTGTTTTTGGGCTGATACTTCTTTCACCTCCCTGTTTACCATGCCCTTTTTATTGCCGAAAACTGTAATAATAATTAAATAACTTCCGGGATTTTTAATATACAGGCTTTTTACACAACTGATTAACTCATAATTATTTTTTATCTTGAAAAAATAACAGAAAACTATTGTTTAGATGTATTGATTATCAGCTTTTTATATTTCTATTCTTAATCTTAATTATTGGCAATTAATGGTAATTTGATTATTAGTTAATGATTTAAATCGATTAGCTAATCGATTTTGTGAAATAATGTTATATTAAAAAAAACTTTATGTCAATAATAAAAACCAGATATTATAATAATAAAGACAATAATATTATAAAAATTATCATGTCATATGCTTTTTGTCAATAATAATTATATAAATTATTAATATTTTTACGTAAATAGTTAAATAATCTTGCATAATTAAATTTATTTATATAAAATTCATATCATTATTTAAAATGTTAGAGTTACATGGAAAAAATTAAAAAAACCACAATCAAGGACATTGCAGAATCAGCAGGAGTATCTATTGCAACTGTTTCGCATGTCATCAACAAATCTAGATATGTAAAACATAATACTGCTGACAGGGTATTAAAAATAATTAAAGAAAAAAATTATGATATCAGGCAATACAAAGGCTCTTTAAAACACAGAGGAGCTGCCAACAGATCAATCGGGGTAATAATAAATGATAATTCGAATCCGCTTCTGGCTGCAATTACAAAATATATTGAACAATATGCTGCTGAAGAAGGTTATAACATAATACTGTGCAACAGTGACAGAAACCCGGAAAAAGATGTTGAGAATATAAATATATTAATAAAACGGAAAATAGTAGGTTTTATAATCTGCTCTTCAAGCGAAGATATACAGTATTATGAAAATATAAATAAATTCGATATGCCCGCTGTTTTAATCGAAAGGAAAATCGGAGGACTGGACAGGGATATTGTATGGGGCGACCGATACAATGCAGCAAAAGAAATTGTTGACTATCTGGCAAGTTTAGGACATAGAAAAATCGCCTTTATGCACAAGGACACATCATTTCACAACTCAAAGCTGAGGCTTCAGGGCTTTCTGGAAGGCTTAAAGAAAAACAATATAGATTTTGAAGAAGACCTGGTATTCCACGGTGGCGGTTTCTGGCCCCAGGATGGATATATTGAAATACAGAAAATATTTAATTCTGATGACAGGCCGACAGCAATTATCGCATTCAA
>CAZGTW010000080.1:0-5879 GCA_964528815.1 uncultured Actinomycetota bacterium
TCCGATTTAAAGACAAGCTCGTTTATTTTTTGAAAGCAGGATTGTTTGCAGACAACATTTATCACACATACTTTGCCTTCCTTGCCCTCACCTTCATAAGTCGTTGCACCGAATCCTGCATCTCTCAGAATTTCTGCAATTTCCCGCTCTTTCTTTTTTGTAATCACGTTTATGCTTATCATGTCTCTTGACAGTTTATCTGATATTGTCATCCCGATGGCTGTACCGGAAGCAAATCCTGCTCCGTATGCCAGAACACCAAAAATATTATTGTTTATATCCTGTATTACACGGGCTATTACCAGTATAAATATTGTGACTTCAACAAAACCAACAAGTGCAGCAAATATTTTTTTGTGCCTTACAATAAAGTTTATCCTGATGGTGCCAAGCGTAACGTCAGCAATCCTTCCAAAAAAAACAGCAAGTGACAGAAGCGCAACCTGCAAATTATTTAACCTCCGTTTTATTTACTCTTCTTTTTTTATAATCATCAAAGCCCTGCCAGGCGTTTCTCTTCACTTATTATCTCTCCTGAAGAAGAAATGGCATAATTGGCGCCATCAAAAAAAGCCGTCCTTATCCTGCCGCATGCGCCAGGTGAACCATTCAAATGCGGTGCATCAAGAATACCTTTACTTATTGCCATGGCGATTATTTCCGGTTCACAAAGAGGCTCGCCAAAGGCATGGTCCGTATCAAGAGATTTTATTTTATCGATAATAAGCCTTGCATCGCTGACAAGCTCTTTTTTCCTTTTAATGACCATTGCGTCATTTTTCATGTCCGGGCACCCGCCAATACAATCCTGGATCACTCTCTGGACTATTGCAGCGCTTTCAATAATCTCATCGGGCTTTGCCGCATAGCTGGATTCACAATAAGCCACAACATGCACAATCGATGGTTCAAGCTGCATCTGCAGCATGGTCGATGCTGCAAGCTGCCCTTTTGCAAAATTGAAATCAGAAGGCATGCTATATAGACCCGTTCTTGTTTCCCTTACAGATATAAACCTGTCGTCATGGAGTGATTCTATCAAATCTATTTTTGCCAGCATTTTTGCAAGGTCCATGATAAAAGAAGTCTCGGGTGGTGTGTTGAACATATACTGGGACACATATATTTTAACTCCTGCTTTTTTAGCAACATATGCAGCAAGATATGCTGATGCCACTGCAACTGCATCGTGGGCATAACGCAGGCTCCAGTGATGGGACTCATTGACTTCTACAGGTATACCTCTTTGGGCGTGCCATTGCATGACTTCTATATTTTCCTTTATAGCTGCTTTAAGTTTCCTGTCGCTTCTGTTATCTATTTCGTTATACCAGCAGAGAGGCACCGCGCACCATGCGTTACTGATTGTGCGAAGCAAAACATCAGCAAATTTAAGTATATCTTTTGTGCCGCTGTAACATCTCATGAGAGGGAAGTTCCCCGTCCTTGTGGCTTCAGACAGTTTCTTAAAATCCTCCTCGCTTCTTACCGGGACCCCGCCAGCGCCATTTTGCAAAGGATCCATTTTGGAAGGATTGAAAAAGAACTCCTGGGCATTCTGGTCAGGGCCGATAGACACCACATCAATCAGGCCGCTTTTGGCAATTTTTTTAATTCCTGAAACTGTTTCACTTACTGTGGGCCTTCCATAATGATGCCTCAGCAGAGGATACGGTTTTTTGTAATCTATCCTGTCTTTAAGGTTCTGCGGTGGCATCTGTACTGAGTCTCCTGCCTGGTTTTTTTTGCTCAGGAAATCCTCTATTTCTTTGCGGCTCTCACCGCCTGTAAAAACACGGTCAAATATTTTTAAAAGGCCCTTTTTTTCAAGATAATCAGCAACAGCTTTTGTGGTGCCAAGTATAAAAGAGGTTTCTTTAAAGTTGTTGAAAACCATTTTTTCGAGGTTTTCGAACAGTTCTACTGAACTTTCCGGCGATAACCTGTAACTGATGCCGGCAATGTCCGGCCTGAAGGATTCAAGATGCTGCTTTAAAAGGCTTATGTCTAAAGCAGAGCCTGCAAATTTTGTATAAAACCCTGAGCATTTTGCTATTTCAAGAAAATTTATTATCCCTGCTACATGAACACAGCTTCCAATTGCTGCACCAAGGATTTTTTTCATTTATTTACCTCTCGAATCATATATTATGCAGGAAATTTTAAAAAAGCCTTTTTGGAGCACCTTCTATAAACACATTTCTTATTTCATCAAGAGTCATATTATCGAGCCTCAGCCTTGTAAGGTTGCGGCCGGTCTTAATAAAATCTGTCTTGAATATTACATTGGCAAGCTCTATTAAAGCATCTGTTGTGGGTGTTTTTACTCCAAAAACCCTTCCGAATTCTGCAATAGGTACAAGGCTCATGGGCACATCTTCGGTTATGTAGCGGACATTTGTTGTCCTTGGGGCCATTATCCCAACGTATCCGGGATTGCTGTGTATAGCATCAAAAAGATTGTCTTCTACAACATTATATGCCATGGTCAGCCAATCCATTGCCGACAGTACATTTTTGCACCTTAAGGTGTGCGCAACGCTGACCCTTTCCTGGTCGACTTCCTCAAGTACCCTTGAAACCGACTGGGTAACGCCTTCTATATAAAACTGGAAGTTTCCAAGTGTTGATTCAATCCTGCTTGCATTAAGTATTGTGATTGCCGGATGAAAAACTGCGCCAATATTATTAAAGCTGGTTTCAATGACACTTGTTGCAGAAATAAATTCCGGGTATGCCTGGTTTATTTTATCTAGAGCAGATTCTGTCTGTATTGCAGGTATTGCAGCTACAGGTATTGCCTGTTTTATCCTGAATATTTTAACTGAAGCCGGACCCATTCCACGGCTTGCATATATGAAAGTCTGTGCCTCGCAGACAACAATACTGCTTGTATTGTCCCGCTCCCTCAGGATATTTAAAAATTCCAGCGCCCCGCATGTCCGTCCCGGGTTTAGAAGGACAATCTGGCCGTCTTTTAAATATGGCGCGCACCTTTCAGCTATGGCAGCATGCGCAAAAGCAGGGACCACAACCATTATTATATCCGCACCGTTTATTACATCGCCGATTTTATCAGAGGCTAGATCAAGCTTTCCGAAACCGCTTATCTCCCCTTCTATCTCAATGCCTTTCATCTTTATGATGGGATCGATCTTTGAAAGGGTCCTGTTGTAGAGTTTTACCGGAAACCCTTTAAGTGCAAGATGGGCAGCCATTGCTTTTCCACCGTGCCCTGCTCCGACTACTGCAAAACTCAGCTTACGCATATTGTTTTTCCGGTCCTTTGTGATAAAAATAAATGATATGCTGCAAATAATCAGTTAATTGATTTCTATAAAATAAAGGATAACACAGTTTGCAATCCCATTCAATTATAGCGCCTGTTTTTTTAGGTAATGGGACTTAACCGGCAGAAATTATATTTCCTTTTATCCCTATATTTACAGCTTTTACCGGTATGTCTTTGCCTGAGTCTTTTACGGCCTGCTTAACAATGCTTAACATCCCGAAACAGCATGGCACTTCCATATGAACCACAGTAACTGACTTTATATCATTTTGCCTGAAGATATCAGTAAATTTTTTCATATAAAACTCACTGTCATCAAGTTTAGGACATCCTACAAGAAGTGTCTTTCCTTCAAGGAAATCTTCATGAAAAGCTGCATAAGCAAAAGGCACACAATCTGCGGCAATAAGCAGGTCGGAGCCGTTTAAATAAGGGGCCGATGGCGGCACAAGCATTATTTGAACCGGCCATTGCTTAAGTTTTGACTCCCTGCCTGTAAGTTCGCTCAAAAGCTGTGCAATCTTTGCGTTTTTGCTTCCGGCGCCACTTAAAACATTATTTTTATCTTCAATTATCGCCTGAGTTGCCTGTTTTTTATTACTATCAGTGTTTTCATCGCCGCATGGCTCCTCACCCCTGAAATCCATTACTGCCGAACCAGGGCAGCCGCATGGCAGCCTGTCTTTATCTGCTGCATTATTTTCCGCTGTGCCCTTTTTGTCCTCAGTAAAATCTATATTATTATCTTTTAAATGTTTTACTGCCTCATTGCATAAGCCCGTTTCGCCATGCGCCTTTAAGTGAGAAAGATGAGCAGCAATTACATTTCTGCCCTGTTTTGCAATATTTTCCATTACTTTTGCCTCGTTATAGGGTTCTGCTTCCCTCTCAATGACTTCGATTGCGCCAATCGGACATTCCCCTATGCATGCTCCAAGGCCGTCACAGAACAGGTCACTGATAAGCCTGGCTTTTCCATCAATTACCTGAAGTGCGCCTTCCGGACAATTGGGTATGCAGTTTCCGCACCCGTTGCAGATATCCTGGTCTATTTGTATTATTTTCCTTACTGCCATTTCCAAACTCCTTTTTTCTAATATTTTAAACTTTCAATATAAATAACTATTTTTTTCTTAAATACTTTTGACTTATATTCCGGTTTTTGTAATTTATAAATTTCATAATACCTTATATATTCTTCTATTATTTAAATACTCAAATTAATTTTTTTGTTAATGATACTACTTTAGTATCATTTGTCAAGATACAGATTTTCGTTGTTTAATATAATTCTTCCTGTCAAAACCCGACATTGGCAGGTTTTAGGCATAAGCCCATACCCTGCTTATATATCCTTTTATTACATAGAGATATTAATTGAAGTGGGGTACTTTTCAACTGAAATAGTGTAGTAGTTTTAGATTAAAAGAAACATTCATGAAAAATATTTTCAGGATGAATTAAAAAAAGGATCTGGACAAAAGGATAATACTTATAAGCTATCCCGGGCAATCCGGGAAGACTACTTTGTCAAAGATGCTTGTCTGAAACAGCTGGTCTTTTGGGCGGAGGCTATGGCTCTATCCTTTTTATTTCTTCAATACCGTCAAAATCAATATCATAACTGTAAACCTGGCCTATTTTTCTTTTTTTCATATGTGCAAATATTAATGCATCTTCAAAATCAATGTTTTTCGAAGCATACATATCAAGGGCCTGTATGTAAATATTCTTCTGGGGAATTTTAAAACCTTTAAGGTTTAAAATCGGCAACAGAAGCAAATATACTTCACTTCGTTCAAGGTTATATAATTTTTTTGATGAAAGAACATAAACAATTTCTGTTATTACGGCCTCACAGGTTGTAACTTCAATTTCATTATTCTTGATTTTTTGAAACAGCTCAAAGCATTTTTGCCCTTTTTGGGGGTCATCTTTTGTAAGGTATCTTAGAATTATATTTGCATCTACAAATTTCATTCATTCATCTCTTTGTTAACTCTTTGTACGTGTTCATCTACCGCTGTTTCCCTGATCTTTTTAAAATTCTCCGGTTTGTTTATTGGCTTTACTATGCCGTAAACATCTTCAATTGAATATTTTGCAGGTGATATCTGCACAATGCCATCACTAATTTTAAAAGTTATTTTATCATTAGTTTTCAATCCAAAATAATTCCTTATCTCTACAGGGACCGTGACTTGTCCTTTTTTTGTTAAAGTTGTAGTAATCTCCCTCATTTTTTTTAACCCTTTACTTACTATTGTATTACTTACTATATATATTAAGTATTACTAAAAGTCAATAGTAGGAAATCGTGAAAGTGTTATTGTTTCTTTACCTGCCCTGAAAAACTCCGGGAAACCTGGTGGGAACCTGCTTGTTATAAGAATCAAATATGGTTTATTATATAATAAACTGGTCAGGTTATTTGCTTTTATATAAATCGCAAAACTGTTAATGAGCATAATCGATGAGAAGAAAAACTATGATAGATCTTAACTGGGCAATAATTATTTCCATTTTTATTGCAGTAGCCTGCCTTATAATGCTTGGCGTATTGCTCGCTGCAGCATTGCGAATGAAA
>CAZGTW010000081.1:0-5832 GCA_964528815.1 uncultured Actinomycetota bacterium
ATTGGGGAAATTATACCCCAAAAATCTTGATAAATCAATAAAAAATGGCAAAAAAGGTTTTATAAGACGAAAGAAATTTTAAATAGTTTTATTTTGCAGTAATTATTTATAAAAAAGGAATAAATTCTTTCTCCATGCATATTACCAATAACTATAATATAAAGGGTATTATAGCTTTCCTGTCCTGCGGGTAATCCGGGAAATTTTTCATGTACCACCTATGTATGGATATTGCCCTTGGGGCAAGGTTGGCAATCGTAAATACTGCAAATGCAAGGCCGGCAAGGCTCCATGTAGCAATTGCCCATCCTATCCATTCTATTATCTCTCCAAAATAGTTGGGACTTGAAAGGTATCTGAAGAACCCGCCAAAGGGAATCCTGTATTCATTGCTGTTTGACTTTCGAAGTTTGCGCAGTATATGGTCCGAATATATGTTTATTGCATACCCGATAAAAAATATAACTGTCCCTGTAATAAACCTTGGATCACGCAGCCAGCTTATGTCATAGGCCGGAGCAAAATAAAAAAGATAGCGCCCGTTTAAATAACCGTTAAGGACATTAAATATTATGGAAAATAAAACTATTATGACCGGGAAAGTGTTTTTCCTGCTTCTTATAAGCAGCGAGTAAATAAACGTTCTCTGGAAATAATGTACCAGCCATAAAAACAAAAAGACAAATGGGACAAGCCCTGTCCTGTTTCCGGCAAAGAAACATATAATTATTACAAAAAATGCCGGGGATTCCATTATGAACCAGCCTATTTTAGGATTTATCCTTAGCCCCCAGCCTTTACTGGTAAATCTTCCATAAGGCGCATTGAAAAAAAACAGGGCAATAAATACCAGTGCAGATATAATAAAAGTTGCGCAAAGGAGAATATTATATATTAGCTTTTCTATAATCATTACCGGTTCTTTTTATTCGCTGATTGTTTTTCAAGATTATAAAATAATTCTTTAACTAAAGAAATAAACATCTGTATATATTTTTTATATATTTAAACTTAATCAATCAAATTGCAAGTTGATACAATTATTTTTATCTGCAATAATTAACCCATATGGCAAAGATAGACGAAAACAATAACACAAAGGATACAGGACCCGACAAAGATTTTTACCAGGTAGAATCTGAAACCGGGGACCATATTAATCCTGCACCTATAGCCGACCGCACTTACTTTGTATTCAATGACCTCAAGAAAGGCCAGATAAGGCGCGGCAATTTTATACTCAGAAATATTGGCGGTAAATACCAGAATTATGAACTTTCTCTCGATGACCCTGACTCAATACTTTCAATTACAAATACGGCCCCGCTTGATAAGAACCAGGTCGACAAGCTGCCCCTTGAAATTTTTTTTGAAGTCTTTGCGCCAGACTGGAGCAAACAATACAGGGCTGAAATAATAATCCGGCTGGACAGCCAGGAAGAAACAGTAACTGTGGAGCTTGACACCCAGACAAAACCGGTAAATGATTTTGCAAAATTATTTAATTTTGCTGAAACAAAAAAAATCACTGCTCTTATAAAAAAACTGGAAAAAATCACAAGCGCAGAAATCGCAGTAGTAACAGTCGAGTCACTGGATGGCCAACAAATAGAAGAATACGCAAATTCACTGTTTAATGAGTGGGGCATCGGAAAAGAAGACAGGCACAATGGCATACTTTTCCTTATCTGCACAGAAGAAAACAAATATAGGGTCGGGGTCGGGCTTGGTCTTGAAGAACTGCTTGATGAAAGGTTTATTAATGGAGTATTCGAAAAATACGTAATACCAAATTTTAAAATCAGTAAATTTGGTGCCGGGGTATTTAAGGCTCTCGGTGCAATAGCAGCAAGGATAATTTCCGACTTTAAAAAAACAACTACAAATTAAACTGCATGAAATTATAATATAAAACCGTATTCCGTATTTTTACTGTAGCCATAGTGGCAAATACTTGCCCGGGTCAATTAAAATAAATTCGATATTCTTATAAAGGAAAAAGATGAATAAAAGATCTTTAAAGACGGCACCAGTTATTACAATTATTATTATTGCTGTTCTCTGCATTTCGTTGCTTGTTGCATGCACCGACAGCAGGAAATTTCTGGTAATAGTAGAAAAAAGCAACTCGCAGCAGATAAGCTTTGCAAAAAGCATAACCACAAATGATGAAAAAAGCGTAAAGTTTATAGATGAGAATGACCGGGAACAATATCTCACAGGGGATTATATAACTATCTCTGCAATAAAAAGCAGGGACAAAAACCTTATAATTGTAAACAGTGATGGAATATTGAGCCTGATCTTTCCTAAAGAAATAGTTAAAAGCAGCACCGGCAGCGCCACTTATCTTGATGATAAGGGAAATGAAAAAACTGTTGAAGGTGAAATCACTATAATCAATATAAGAGAATAATTAATATTTAAGAATATAAATAGCATCTGGCAATATAGTATCTATGGGAAAATAAGGGATATGGGAAAATCCTGCAGTGTATTGAAAAATAAAAAATTCCTGGTTCCTTTCATATTATTGCTCATAATTATTTTTATCTTTGTCTGCTACCTGCTTGAAAGCAGGTTTTTTTTAATAGGAAAAACCATTTTTCCTGTTTACCGCTTTTTAAATAATGCTGGCATCGAAAATGCCCTGCAGACAAATCCGGGCAATACAATATCAACAGGCGGCATGCAAAACGGCGCCGCATCAGATAAAAACACTTCTGAGGCAGCATTACAGCCGGCAGATGCCCAGGCAATTGATACAATTGTATACTGCGACTATTACACATGGCACAACAAAGCCAGATGGGAACGCGGCTATTCAGAAGAACCTGTGCTTGGATTTTATGATAGCCTCGACCCCGAAGTAATAAGTACCCATATCGAATGGGCGTCAGAATATGGAATAGATGTGTTTAAGATTGAATATTATCCGCAGCTTGACGACAGCATGCTTGGGGGAATATTTGCTTCGCCTTCAGAAGATGTATCATTGTGCCTTATGTATGACAGCAGGCTGAGGTTTGAAAATGTTGGATACCCGAAACCTCCATATGACTTTGATGACCCTGTAATAAGCGATACATTTAAGAAGGACATCATGCACATTGCCGAGAACTATTTTTCAAGGCAAAACTACTTTAAGATTGCCGGAAGGCCGGTATTATGGCTCTATGTGGCAAGGGATTTTACAGGAAACTACACAAAAGTAATTGATGAAGTACGGGAACAGCTTGGCAAAAAAGGATATGATGTTTACCTTGTCGGAGACGCGGTCTTCTGGAACTACAGGCTGCCCCTAATAAGAGCCTTTGATGCTGTATCGTGCTACTCTGCATACGGGGGCAGGCCCCAGAACAGCGCAGCTTTTGCAGATAGATTGAAGTTTTTATACATGGCCTGGGAAATAGCTTCAAGGTTTTTCGGAAAAGATTTTATTCCTTCTGCCATTCCCGGATATGACGACAGGTGCCTTGAGGCAGAAAGGCCGAGCCTTCCGGTACTTTCAGGGACAGCCGATGATTTTAATTACCAGTTAAATATCATAAAGGCATTTCTTGACCCGGTAAATATAAGCCCGCAAATGGCCCAGGTTTCAATTGCAACATTTAACGAGCACCAGGAAGGGACTTCTGTTGAACCATCTCTTCCATGGGGAAATGAAAGGATCAAACAGATACCTGAAGTTTTTGGAAGCAACTGAAATGACAAAGTGCACCAGTAAAAAAACCTTTTAAGTGAAAATGATATTGTAGCTGATATATTTATAACTAATTTAACCAACATTTCTGCTGTCTGGTATAATGTTTTTAATTATAAAAGCGGAGTATGAAATGAAAGAGATTTTTGAAAGAAGAAGCATAAGAAAATACACTGAAAAAGATGTTCCGGACTGGATGGTAACCGAACTTCTAAAAGCAGCTATGTCTGCCCCATCCGCCGGCAACCAGCAGCCATGGGAATTCATAATAATAAAAAACAGGCAGACTCTTGATAAAATACCGGCAATCCACCCCTATTCCCAAATGCTTACCGGCGCACCTGTAGCTATAGTTGTATGCGGGGACCTTAAAAAGGAAAGGCACGCAGGTTATTGGGTGCAGGACTGTTCAGCGGCAATTGAGAATCTGCTTATAGAAGTGCAGCATCTTGACCTGGGAGCAGTATGGCTCGGGGTTTATCCAAGGGAAGACAGAGTAGACGGAATTAAAAAACTGCTGGGGCTTCCTGATGATGTAATACCGCTTGCTGTCATTTCAATCGGTTTTCCGGCAGAACAGAAAAGCCCTTCGGTTGAAAGGTTTGATGAAAACAGGATACACCTTGAAAAATGGTAATATAGGAGGTATTTATGTCCGCACATCCTGAACCGCTTGAAAAAGATAAAAAAACTGTAATCGAGAATAACAAAAAAAATGGAAAAGCAGCATGCATCATTGACGGGGCACCCATTGATTCAAGGATAGATATAGAATTTCACCACATTAACCCTTATCTTGCAGAAGAAAAGCTTGATATTTCAAATATTGCAACAGTCTGTAAAAAGCACCACAGGGAACTCGGGCAGTTATCCATAACAGAATACAACACATTAAAGCAGATAGAAGAGTTCTTTTCCGGTCCCGGGGTTAAAAAGCTTGATGATTTGCTTATTTTAAGGCTTGGAGAAAATAATTGCGGCAAGCCGGTAGATTTTACAGTAAATGAAAACCGGGATTCAATAACAATATCTGTAAATAAAAGCCAGGCGCCGTTTACCCTGCCCCTTTCTACCTGCCCTTCAACAGGTTTTAAGTATTTTTATATTGTCCTGCCTATCGAACATGCAAATAACGATACGACACTGCAACCCCGCCCTCTTGAGTTAAAAAGGCTGTGGGAGCTATACAGGCACCTTATTGTGCATAGCCAGCTGACGCCTTCTGTCTGCAGGCTATCCGGCGACAGGATATATATATTTGACGGCCAGCACAAAGCAGCGGCACAGATCTGGGCAGGCCGAAATGAAATAGAATGCAAGGTATATATTGAGCCCGCAATTAAAACCTTAAAAGAGACAAACCTTGTTGCACATGATAAGCTCAGGCAAATGCCATTCTTTACATCGGTCCTTATAAGCAAATGGGCAAGCATTTTTGCAGAAGAGTGGAAAGAGTATATGGAGCAGAGGGGTGAAAAATCAGAAGAAGGTTTTGTAGCTTTTCTTGTCAGCAAAGGGAAAAAAAGGCCCGAAGCAATCCATATGCTTGAAAGCAATATACATGACAGCATACTTGAGGACAGTGAAAATTCTATTAAAAGATATGTCGAGGAATATGGCGGCGGGGCCAAAAAACCGCTTACTGTAAACAGGCTTCGCCAGTCGGTATTCAAGAAATTCATTGCATCGCCCCCACTTTCAATAACTATCGAGGAATCTGACAGGCTCAGGGAGCATGAGCGAAAAAATATGGTAAAGCTGCTTAACCTCATTTGCGCCTATACCCTTAACGGGCGCTGGAATCCTGTAAAAAATGATGAAAACCACATACTATCTGAAAAAATATACCTTAATGGTTCCTTTAAGGCATGGAGCGCAATACTCAAAGATGTAATTGCCAATATCCTGCAGCTTTATGATGAAAATGAAAGAAAAGAGGTTTTCCTGAGAGATATCCCTGAAGAAGGATGGGAACTGATTGAAAAAAGCATAAGCATACTGTTTGGGAACAGGGTCTGGAGCGATGACTCACAGGAAAATACAAATAATCTTAGGCTCGGCAATGAAAATCTTGTAAGAAAATACCTGTCGCGTAAAGGACTGAATGCAAACTGGATATTAAACAGCTA
>CAZGTW010000082.1:0-5790 GCA_964528815.1 uncultured Actinomycetota bacterium
GAATTGCTTTATAAAAATCAATTGAGGGGTATTTTTTTATATGCCGATATGATATTCTAATAAAAATCTGTGAATCCTGTATAAAAATCCTTAAAATTCTGGTTTAATTTTTGTTATGGAAGAAAAAGAGAACACAATATCAGAAGATACATTTAAAAAAGACGTTAAAATGGTAAAAATACTTAATATTGTGCCGACGCCTTTTTTTGCGGACCGCGGCTGCCATATGCGCATCCTGGGTGAAATGGCTGCATTAAAAAAACACGGTTTCCGGAATATAATAGTTACTTATCATAACGGCCGGAACCTGGAGGGCCTGGATATAAGGAGGATAATTAATATCCCATGGTACAAAAAGCTGGAGGCCGGTCCTTCCATACATAAATTCTATATTGACATACTATTATTTTTTAAAGCAGCATCAGTATATTTTAAGGAAAAACCCTCAATTATATACGGCCATCTTCATGAGGGGGCATTTGTGGGAGGCCTTATTAAATATCTTCTGACTTTTGGAAGGGTCCCGCTTGTATTTGATGTTCAGGGAAGCCTGACATCGGAACTCGGGACTTTTAACTGGACAGGTAAAGGGCCCATAAGATGGTTTTTCCATAACCTTGAAAAATTCATTTGCAGGATGCCTGATTTTTTCATATGCAGCTCTGTTTCAAACGGAGATATCATAAAAAACAGGTTTAAAATAAATCCCGCGAAAGTAAAAGTAGTCATAGACGGCGTACATACTGATTTCTTTAATAAAAAACCCTCTCCGGGGTTCAGGTCAGAACTTGGTATTCCTGAAAAAGCACCGCTTGTTATCTTTACAGGAGCATTGCTTGCCGCAAAGGGTATTAATAACCTTATCGAGGCAATACCTCTTGTGCTTGCAAAAAATAATTCAATACATTTTTTAATTGTCGGTTATCCTGTAGAAGAAACTGCAAAAAGGATAAGCGAGCTTGGAGTAGGCTCAAATGTTCACATGACCGGCATGGTGGATTATTTTGATCTTCCTGATTACCTGGCTATAAGCGATATTGCCGTTGAACCTAAAATAGACAAAGCAGGAGAAGCCAGCGGAAAAGTAATAAATTATATGGGCGCAGGACTGCCTGTTGTCTGTTTTGATTCAATGAACAATCGCAGATTCCTTGAAAACGGTGGTATTTATGCAGAAGGTGACAGGATAGAAAACCTGGCTGATAAAATACTCTGGGCAGTATCAAATCCGGATGAAGCAAAAAAACTTGGTAATGCTAATAAGAACAGGGTGGAAGAGGTATTCTCCTGGAACAACAGCATAAAGGACACTGTTTCTGCATTCAATGGACTGCTGGCAAAAAGGACAAAAACAAAATCAGGCAATGATAACAGCAAAAGTTAATAGTATTAATACTGGATTGTGGAGGTAATAGTGAAAGTCAATCATAAGGAACTTGTTAAATGGGTGCTTGATATGGCAAAGATGTGTAACCCGGACAGGATAATATGGATAGATGGTTCTGAAAAACAAAAAAAATCCCTTGAGAAGGAAGGTTTTAAGACCGGAGAAATAATTAAGTTAAATCAGGAAATACTCCCGGGCTGTGTTTATCACAGAACTGCCTTAAATGATGTTGCAAGGACCGAACATCTTACCTTTATCTGTACTCCTGATAAAGAAGAAGCCGGGCCGACAAATAACTGGATGACTCCAGATGAAGGCTATGCAAAGGCAGGGGCCATATTTAAGGATGCAATGGCGGGCAGGACAATGTATGTGATGCCATTTTCAATGGGCCCTATAGGCTCTGAATTTTCCAAAATAGGGGTGGAGCTTACTGACAGCATATATGTTGTTCTTAACATGCTTATAATGACAAGAGTCGGGGATTTGGTACTGAAGTTTCTCGGGGAAAGGGGCCAGTTTACAAAATGCCTCCATTCCAAAGCTGACCTTGATATAAACAAAAGGCTTATTTTGCATTTTCCTCATGATAATACTATATGGAGCGTAGGCTCAGGTTATGGCGGCAACGTGCTTCTTGGTAAAAAATGCCTTTCTCTGCGGATTGCAAGTTTTTTAGGAAAAAATGAGGGCTGGCTTGCTGAGCACATGCTTATAATAGGGATAGAGGACAGGTCAGGAAAAACAACATACATTGCTGCTGCATTTCCAAGCGCATGCGGAAAAACAAACCTTGCAATGCTTATACCCCCTGATGCTTTAAAGAAAAAAGGTTACAAAATCTGGACTGTCGGGGATGACATTGCATGGATGCGTATAAAACCGGACGGCTCCCTCTGGGCAATAAACCCGGAGTCAGGGTTTTTCGGGGTACTGCCGGGAACAAACAGCAGGACAAATTACAATGCCATTGCGACTATGCAGAAAAACACTATATATACCAATGTCCTTCTTAAAGAGGATGGCACTGTCTGGTGGGAGGGTGCCGATGGCCCTGTACCCCAAAAAGGCATTGACTGGACAGGCAAGCCATGGACCCCTGACTTGAAGGATGAAAATGGAAACCCTGTAAAAGCCGCAAATCCAAACAGCAGGTTCACTGCACCAATCAGGCAGTGCCCTACGGCTTCGCCACTCCTTGACAGCCAGGAAGGCGTACCGATTTCTGCAATAATCTTTGGCGGCAGAAGGGCACATCTTGCGCCCCTGGTATATGAGTCATTTGACTGGCAGCATGGGGTTTTCATGGGCTCGATAATGGCTTCAGAAATAACTGCAGCCCAATATGGGGCGCATGGTACAGTAAGAAGGGACCCGATGGCAATGATACCTTTCTGCGGTTATAACATGGGAGACTATTTTGCGCACTGGCTCAAAACAGGTAAAGAACTGAAAAACAGGCCCAGGATATATCATGTCAACTGGTTCAGGGTAGATGATAAAGGCAAGTTTTTATGGCCGGGTTTTGGAGATAATCTAAGAGTTCTTGAATGGATAATAAAAAGATGCGACGGCCAGGCAGATGCACAAAAGACACCAATAGGATATCTGCCTTTTAAAAATGACCTTGACCTCGAGGGCCTGGATATTACTGATAAAGAGATGGAAGAGCTGCTAAAAGTCGACAGGACCGAGTGGAATGCGGAAGCAGAAGATATAAAAAGTTTTTATGATAAATTCGGAAACAGGATACCACCAGAAATGCTGGAAGAGCTGGATGCCCTTAAAAAAAGGCTGGAATAAGAAGCTTCTAGATTCCGGACTCGAATTTATACAGTACCAGGCCGCTGCATGGCTTCGGGTAAAAATAAGTTGATTTCTGTGGCATTATTTTTTCCCTTAAAGAAAGATTTTCAACAGTTGATATCCCGGGAGCATTAAGTATAAAACCTGCATGATAGCTGCTATCCTGCCCTCCATGCCCAAGCATTTCAAGCACTTCATCAATTGTGTGCAAAAACCTGATTTCCTCTGCGGGATTATCGCCAATAATAACTGACAGGACAAATTTATGCAGTATATTTACATCAAGCATTTCAAATTCTTCGTCAAACGGCTCTTCAGGTGCACCTGCCTGCCTGTAAGCATTTTCAATACCGTATTTTAAAACAGCAAAATAACAGCTGCTGCCATCCGGGCAAAAGCAGAAACATTTTTTCCCCTGCAAAGAGGCGGCCTTCATGAAATGCTCTATATTTCTGCTTTCTTTGGCTATTTTCTCCAGCGTAAAATGTTTTTGCAGCCTTTCAAGAAAATCATCAATGTTCAGTTTGTTTTTAAATTTAACTACCCTGTGTGTAGGGTGTATGGAGATATCTTTCTGGCTGGTAGATACAAATAATGAAAGAATATAATCATGGGGGATATTGCTTCCTGCAGAACCTGCAGAGGTCCTGGAACCGTTTGCTTTATTTGTATCCCGGTTATCATTTAAATACTCTTCCCGGTAGAGCCTTGATGTCTCATACCTGTGGTGCCCGTCTGCAATAAGAAGGGTTTTTTTATCCATCAGTCCTGTTATATCTGCTATTGCATCACTATCTTTTATCTGCCAGAATCTAAAACTTAAAGTGTCATCATAGTCTGCAGCTGCTTCTATAACAGGGGACTGTTTCTTCCGGTCCTCGATTATTCTGCTGATTTTATTTTCCCTGTCATTGTAAAGCGTATATATGAATTCAAAGTTTGTCCTTGTTGCCCTGAGAAGGCTTAGCCTGTCTTCTTTGGGTTTTGAAAGGGTCTTTTCATGGCGCAATACCTTACCTTTGCCATAATCTTCGACTTTTAAAAGGCCGACAAGGCCGGTAAAACTCTTTTGTGTGCCTTCTTCTACAAAATTCTCTTCAAAAATATAAAGGCATGGGCTGCTGTCAAACTCAAGAATGCCTGAATTTATCCATTCCGCCAGCAGCTGTTTTGCATTTTCATATTTGTCCAGGCTGCCGTTGCCTTCAGGCAGAGTAAGGTTAACTATATTAAAGGGATCCGATTGCGCCAAGACCTGTTTCTGTTGCGGGGAAATAATATCATATGGGGGAGCAATTACTTTTGAAATATCTTTTATTTTTGACTGATTAAAACGCAAACCCCTGAAAGGCAGTATATTGACCATTATGTCATTCCTTTTTTTATTATTTATTAAATAAGGCTCCGGGCCATCCCCGTGTATCAGGATATAAATTATAATTGAAAAAGCTTAAAAATATAATAATGAAAAAAAAAGAAAATAATAGTAGAATTCTGTCGATTAATAAAAAAGGAGAAAAATGAAAATAGATATAATTGAAAATGTCATGCAGTATAACAAGGAAGAAGCTGATGTCAACAGGAAACTTTTTAAAGATAAAAAAATCCTTGTAATCAATATACTATCCGCACCCGGTGCAGGAAAAACAACATTTATAATCGAGACCATTAAACGAACCATGGGGAAAATAAGCACAGGGGTCATAGAAGGGGATATCTCATCCACTCATGATTCTGAAAAAATAAAATCACTTATTGAAAATGTTGTGCAGATAAACACCGGCGGGACCTGCCACCTGAACGCTTCAATGGTTGCAAAAGCCCTGGAAAAATTAAAACTTGACGGATTGGACCTTTTGTTTATAGAGAATGTTGGCAACCTTATCTGTCCGGTAGGTTTTGACCTTGGTGAAGATTACAGGATACTGCTGTCTTCTGTAAGCGAAGGTGATGACAAACCGGTCAAATACCCGAAAGCTTTTATAAAAACTGATATTGTCATACTTAATAAAACAGATTTGATGGATTACAGTGACTTTGATTATCCTTTTTTTGAAAAAACTGTAAAAGAGCTGAATAAAAATTCCGGCTTGATATCTATCTCATGTAAGACAGGACAGGGATTTGATTCCTGGATAAGCATTTTAGAGGCCCTTTTAAGAGAAAAAAAGACAAAATAAAGCCCGGATTATTCAGTTAACAGCTTCCGTTTTATTTAACTGCAGCAATATAAGGCAATTTTACATATCAAAAAATCAGCCAGCCGGTTTTTATTCATAAAAACTGTTACAAACTTATTACAAATTTCAATTTTTTTATTGCTTTAATCAATATATAGTGATAAGATAACTTAATTTTTATTAGTTACATAAATGTTACAAATATGTAAACTTTTAAAAATACCTGCAGCAAAATGCTGCAAGTTTTTTTTAACTTAAAGGCAGGCATGAATAAGTGAAAATAAGCCTTGGACGCTACCAGCTGGAATTGAGAAAAAAGGAAGCCGGTAAAGGAAAAAATGATAATACGGCAGAGGAAAGCCCTGGCGGATTAAATATGATTGAGTTTGTGTCCCATGAATTAAAAGGCATTCTAGG
>CAZGTW010000083.1:0-5729 GCA_964528815.1 uncultured Actinomycetota bacterium
ATAAAAACTCTGTCAAATACTATTTCTCCTGCATTATCTGCAATATATAAGACATTTCCTGCATTTTTTAACCTTGAACTGAAATCATTAAAATCATCCCTTGCAAGAGGCATCTCAACAATATTTTTTAAGATCCTTGAAAAATCAAGCTGTTCCCTGTGGTTATGGCTAATGCCCAGGTCTATTACATTGCCGGCGATTGCAATCTTTGCTGCTGTGTGCAGCCTGTTTTCGGATGAATTAACAATATTTATAAAATCAGCATAATGCGAAAGTGCTGTTTTATTATGCTCTCTTTTGAAATTATAGTATGGGTCTTTTATGCCTGTATATTCTGATATAAGCTCATAAGCTGCATCTGTATTCTCAGAAGGGCTCAGGTCATAATCTGCAGATTTTAGTTTTTCAAGTAGTTCTGAAATTACCCTTTTTTTAACCTGCCTGTCAGCACCTGTTATATCAAGAGTCACTATTGCCTGTGTTAGTATGCATGGAATACATTCAAAATAAGTCTTCAATTGCCTTTTCCTGTAATAATTATTTATTTCCCATTACTAAATAAAACAATTCATTATAATCTGAAGCTGTGATATTTTTGAAGCCCTTTTTTTAATTTTATCCATAAAAAATTAACCCGCTAGGCAAATTAGGGGCATAAAAAATCCCTGTTATCTTAAACCGTTTTTTAACGGACAGTAACAGGGATCTGGATAACAAAATTGCCAGGGATATTATTTATCTTTTTTTGCCTTTTCCATTTTGCTTATCCCCCAGAAGAGCACACCAAGCCCCATGAGGAAAAATCCTATACCTATCGGGCCTGACCAGAAAAGCGTTAACCAGATACTGTCCATTGTAACCTCCTTTTTTATGTTTTATTGCTTTGAATACAGGTCTATAATATTTAAAAAAAATAATAAAAGGACTTAAAGCAAAATAAAAAACTTATAAAAACACTACGGATTACAACATTATGAAAAAATTGTAAAAAATCATTAACTGTGTTGACAAAATATTTTTATGATTATAATTATTTATTATACAATTTTTATAAATCTTTTAAAAGAGTTCTAAATTTATTAAAAATAGTTAAGTTTAAAAAGAATTTTAAAAAAAATGAAATGGGAGCCGTTTCAATGAAAAATAAAAAGCTTTTTTATTATGCATTGCCAGTATTGCTTTTAATGCTTATTGGTACATTCCTTTTTTTACTGCCAGGGTGCGGCAATAGCAATAAAAATAGTTATGGAGCAACACGGCAGCAGGATAAAACATCTAAAGGGGTTATAAGCCTGCTTGACAGCTATGGTGTTGGCGATGTTGAATCTTATCCCGGGGCAGAATATGACAGGGCCTTAAATGATATGCTTGGCGAATACAGGAACCAGCTCAATATACCTGGAGAGTTTATCAATGTGCTTTTTACTGTATATACCACAGGTGACAAACCTGCAGAAGTAATAAGTTTTTATAATAGTAAAATGGAAGAACTTCAGTGGCAGAAATATTCTGACGAGACTTCAACAGAAGGAGGGTGCCTCGTATGGAAAAAAGCTTCAAACAGGGGAACTGATATTTCATATATTGTCATAACAGGCCAGATAAATTACAACAATAAAGATGCATTTGTAATACTAACTGGACTTATAATACCTGGTTATGGAGAAGAGGACGAAAATTATCCTGGAACAACTGAAGAAGGTTCTGAAATCGGGCCGGGACAGGTGTTTTTTGAAAACCCGCAACCGCCAGAGGGACAGGGTTTGTTGCCAACAGACTCACTGTCAATGGGCATAAGCCAGTGGCAGCAGTGGCTGCAGGCCGGTTCAAAAGTTGCTGGAGAAAACAAGGTATCAGCAGCAGATGACCCGATGTTTATTAAAATAGTGGAATTTTCAAGGAAAGCTGACGGCAGGGATGGAGGAGCGGCCGGGATTTATCAGGCGCTTGATATAGATACAAAAGCTTTTTCAAAAATCAATATCTGGCTGGTGGGCAAAATAAAAAGGGAGGAAGGTGGAAGCCTGGCAGGCATAAATGAAGGGTTCCCTGAGGGCGCGGTCCAGGTCAGGCTCAAATATACAGCTGCCGATGGCAGCCAGAAAGAGTGGTACCATGGCTTTTTCTACTCCAATATTATTTATTATGACAAATTGCATTTCAGCCTTGTTACAAAAGATAAATGGTTCTGGTATATAAGCCCTGACCTGCTGGAACTTAAGGATAAGCCATTAAAAATCAATGAGATAAGGGTTTATGGTTTTGGCTGGCAGTTTAACAGCCAGGTTGCTGATGTAAATATAATAGGTTACTGAAAACCCTTTAAGCAATAATTAAAAATCAGACTGACTGAAGGACAAAGCCTTTTAAATATTCACCTTCAGGATGGTAAAGATTTACAGGGTGGTCACATGGTTGTGCCAGCTGGTATATTATTTTAACATTCTTTTTTGCCGCCAGGGCTGCCCTGAAAACAGAAGTCCTGAAAGCATCCCTGGATACAGCCTGGGAACATGAAAAAGTAAAGAGGCATCCCCCGCTGTTTAACCTTTTTAATGCCATCTCATTTAACCTCTCATAACCCCTTAGTCCCTGTTTTAAAGAAGCAATATGCTTAACAAATGCCGGCGGGTCAAGTATTATGATGTCATATTTTTCATCAGAATAAGCAAAAAACTTAAATACATCTTCACAAAATAGTTTATGATTTCCCTGCAGTTTTTCATCCTCAAAATTTAAACCGGCGTTTTTTTCTGTAAGCTTGATTGAGGATGCTGAGCTGTCTACGCTGTGCACCATTAAAGCACTGCCGCCAAGCGCATAAACCGAAAATCCGCCGGTATAGCAAAAAGCATTAAGGACTCTCTTATCCTTACAAAAACCTTCGAGCAGTTTCCGGTTCTCGCGCTGGTCAATAAAAAAACCTGTTTTTTGCCCGCCTGCAATATCTACAATGAACTTATAGCCATATTCTGTAATGATTGCCTG
The DNA here is from genome assembly GCA_964528815.1 of uncultured Actinomycetota bacterium. Classification (GTDB taxonomy): domain Bacteria; phylum Actinomycetota; class Humimicrobiia; order Humimicrobiales; family Humimicrobiaceae; genus Fen731. The sequence continues at coordinate 2,989 of CAZGTW010000083.1, forward strand.
AGTATTATTATTTTCAGTATTAAAGGCTGCTCTTCCCTGCAGATCTTCAGCATTATCTATTAGTGCCGCAGGAGATTTTTTAATGCCTCCAATTGCATTTAACAATCCGTCTTTTGATTCAATCCCGGCTTTAAAAGGAAGAGTTTCACTGCTCTTGTTGTAAACTTCTTTAAAATAGATAGTTTTTTGGCCGTCGTGAACGCAGTTTTTTAAAAAGCTGCTTTGTTCTTTAAAGAGATTATGCAATATTTCACCAAATAAGCCGGAGTTAAAATACATCCCGGCAGAATGCGCCTGGAGCACAAAGATGCCATCATAATAATCAACGACCAGGCCCGGCATCCCGTCACCCTCTGCATTTACAAGCCTGAATGCATTAGTGTTATTTAAAACTCCTGTTTGAAGCCTATACAAAAAAGCATCTTCAAACCTGGATTCCCAGAATCGCTGTGATATCTCTGTCTTTTTAAAAGAAAATATCCTTACAGAAATCGAACTTGGCTGGTAGTGTCCTGTGGCAAGATAATTACCATCAAAATCATGTATATCCACAATGTCTCCTTCATGGACATCTCCTTCGATTCTGCTTATTGCACCGGAAAACACCCAGGGGTGGTGCCTTATAAGGGATTTTTCCTTTCCCTGTTTTAATATGATTCTGGAATACATTTTTTGTTTTTTAAGCCCCTGTTGATTACACCTTTTTTAAAAATCCTTTCCGGGCTGCATGTGCTATAAACTTTTTTCTCTGTCATGGCAAACAATATAATTCTCCTGCACTTAGCGTATTGACAACTTTAAAATCAGCATTTAGATTTTAGCATATTAAGATGATAAAATATCCAAAACATCACTATTTTTAGTTAGATGGAAATTAAAAAAGATATCTGCAAAAACGAAACATCTTTGTGGCTCGCAACAACTCCTGCTACTGAATTTGAGCAATTGCCCGAAGGCGGAGGCATGGAATTCGATACAACAGTAGTCGGAGCAGGAATTGCGGGAATTACCACTGCGCTTCTTTTGAAGAAGTCCGGATTAAAAGTCGCCCTTATTGATTCTGAAAGAATTGCTGCAGGAGTGTCAGGTTACACAACCGGAAAAGTAACCGCACAGCATATTGTGATTTACAGTTATCTGATAGAAAAATTCGGGAAAAAACTGGCAAAACAATATGCAGGCGCAAACTTTGGTGCCATCAAAATGATAAAAGAGCTTATTGATGAGTATTCAATAGAATGTGATTTTTTCGAAAAAACTGCTTATACATATGCAGAAACTTCTGAAACTCTAAAGCAGATATATAAAGAATTGGAAGCAGCAAAGAGCCTTGGGTTACCTGCATACTTTACAAAAGATGTCCCTCTGCCCATACCTTCAAAAGGTGCTATATGTTTTTCAGGACAGGGCCAGTTTCATCCACGCAAATACCTGCTGGCACTGGCAGGGCAGATACCTGGAAGAGGCAGCCAAATATTTGAAAAAACAAGAGCCCTTACACTTAAGGAAGGCAGCCCGTGTACGCTATATACGGACAGGGGCCAAATAATATCTGAAAATATTGTGATATCAACACATTTTCCCTTTTATGATAAGCCCGGCCAGTATTATGCAAGAATGGAAGCCGGCAGGATATATACATTTGCGATGAGGCTTAATTCGCCGTTTCCCGATGGCGTTTTTATAAGCGCAGAAAAAGATATTTATTCATTCAGGTCCCAGCCATACGAAAACAGCGAGCTTGTCATTGCGGGCGGCCAGGAGCATGTTACTGGACAGGTAGAAGATACCAGCGAGCGGTTCCGTCTGCTTTACAGTTATGTAAAACAGTTTTTTGATATCGATCATATTGAATTCTGCTGGTCATCTCAGGACAATAACACTATTGATATGGTTCCATATATAGGACGTTACCTGCCGGATTCCAGGCACATTTATATTGCCACCGGCTTTAATGGCTGGGGCATGACTCATGGAACAATTTCTGCAATAATATTAAATAGCCTGATAACAGGCAGCAGCAGCCCCTGGCAGGAAGTTTATGACCCCTCAAGATTCAAACTGTCAAGGTCCGGGGAAAAAACACTTCAGGAAACATCCGCTGAAGATATAAGCAAAGAAGATAAAAAAATCATAAAGGAACCTGAAAATATCCTTTCAGGCATGGATGTTAAAGAAGGCAGGATAATAGATATCGAAGGCACAAAAATTGCAGTTTATAAGACAAAAGAAAATGAAGGCATTTTTTTGAGCCCGGCATGTACTCATATGAACTGCCTTGTCAGGTTTAATGATGCTGAAAAGTCATGGGACTGCCCCTGCCATGGCTCGAGATTTACATTCGATGGAAAGGTGCTTAACAGCCCTGCAATTGAGGCGCTGCCTGTCATCCTTGATTTAAGAAAAAACGATAAATAATTGCTGTTAACCCAAAATAGAAGGGAACCCTAAAGTGGGGCGTTTATTTAGGGATTGAATGAAGCGATTGTATTTATCAAGGTTAGAAAGCTTATAATACGCTAAAGCCCCAACAATCGAACTATTATTGGAAGAAGTAACTATCCTTGATTCATTTATTGCAATCTCTACATTTACAAGCTCTTTTTTAACATCATTTACAGCTGTGTCATTTCTAATGAGCCCCTTTTTAAGCAGGTTTCTGAATAAATCTGTGAAAAAAGAATACTTATTATCAGATAATAATTTTTTAATATGTGGAAAACAATCAAAATCAATTCTAT
>CAZGTW010000084.1:0-5685 GCA_964528815.1 uncultured Actinomycetota bacterium
AATTATCTGTTCATTCATAATCTACATTGTATCTTTAAAAGAAACTATTTTCAAAGAGTTTTTTTATGCAGCGAAAAATGTTTTTACATAGAAAATCGCATAGTGCGCAGTTACTTAAATTTCACTTATACAGATATCATGGAAATACAGCGTTGTTATCCAGAGGGAAAACAGGCCTTTTAACCTTATAATATTTTATGTGTTCAAAATTCACATCGCTCGAACCCGGGCAGTCAATATAGAATATCTCTTTTGCAAATTGTCCATAATTGGCCCTGAAGTGCAGCCCGTCTTTTAGAACTATTATTTTTTTATCGACAGGTTCAATGCCGATACTCCTGAAAAGCTGGGGGTCCGAAACATTTGCGGGCCTGCTTTCAGTGATTATTACCTCTATTCCATTTACTGCCAAAAGCACAGTCCTTCCCATGACTGCTTCAATACCCTTATATAGGTGACCTTTATAAATATATTTGCCGTCACTGATTTTTTTCACATATGCATTGACTTTAAGAGGGCTGCTGTTTATATTATCAAGCTTGCCGCCAAGCTCAAGAGGTAGGCTATAACCGACTCCTGCAGCTATTGCTTTCTTTACTGACTCAGGATCTATAATAATTGCAATTGCCGCATCAGTTATTCTTTTATCAAGCAACCCCTTAAGTATGCAGTTTGTATCGCCGTAAGCGCCTGCATTTATATTATCTGCGGGATCCGTAAATATTACCGGACCCCCTTCTATTTCCATTGCCCTTTCAATGGCTTCATAAACAGGTATGTGTTTTATAAGGAAATGCTCTCTTTTGCTCCAGTATTTGATTGCAAGCTCTAAAGACTCTTTTTCTGCCATTTCCTTATCAGAAACAGAAGAGGTCACTATTATGCTGGGCCCGGCTTCTGCAACATCCAGTGTGGGGCAGCCAAAAAACATTGAAGAAGATATCACTCCTTTTTTATCGCGCAGGGATTCGACTTCCCTGCAAAGGCCTGCAAGTGGCTCTTCACTTGTGAGCATCTTATCTCCATGAAAAAGCGCAGGAAGCTTCTGCATTGCAATATGTGTTTTAATTTTATTTTTTACAAGCTTTACTATTACCTCAGCTGCCCGCCTACCGGTCATGCTCATATCGATATGAGGCGCAGTGTCATATCCTACAAGGTCATCAGAAAACCTGGCCATTTTTTGCGTCACAATGGCATGTTTATCAAGAGTGCATACAATATAGACTTCATTTCCGACTATTGACCTTATTTCCTCAAGTATTTCCCCTTCACAATTATCATTTGACCGGGAAATCATGTTACCGTGAAAAGCAAGCAGTATTCCATCAAGATGCGGGCTGCTTTTTATCCTTTTTATCAGTTCATTTTTCTGGTCCTGATACACCTTTTCCTCAAGCCTTCCGGCAACAAATACCATATTGGAAATAGAAGGAATGATGTCTGTATCATATTTTTTGAGCACATCGATAAATCCTGCCATTTCGGTTTCAGTTGCGGTATATTTTTCAAAAATATCATTATCGTATACCGGTGCATTGACATTGAATTCATCCTGGCTGACCAGTGCATTGCTGAAGGTATTTCCTTCAAATAAAAAAGAGCCTATTAAAATGCGCATTTCCCACCTGTTTTTAAAATATTTTTAAAGGATCGGCCAATTGCCCTGTCGTATGAAACAGCATTTGTGTCTCCACTATTTCTGTGATTCCTCAATCAAAGCTAACATATTTTCAATTGCTACATCACCCTGAATGGAATTACTCCTTAAGGTATATCTCCCCGGGCTCTATATTGACATCCATTACTTCATCAAGGTTGTCCCAGAGCTTGCCAAATGCCTCTGCATACTTATCCATTAGCTCAAAGCCGTTTGGCGGATATATTGCGCTGTGTATTACAAAGGAGTCTTCACATAGCTTTCTTGTCTCAGCATAGTCCTCTTCATTGTATGTGACTTCTGAGCCTTTTCCGTACGGGCATGTCCAGGGGCAACCATATCCATATCCTATCCTGTCCTGGAACACATTCTGCATGGGAACCGGCCTGTTTGCCCACCGGTTTGCCTGTATTCCTTCAGCACGAAGGGCTTTTTGCACCTTTGCCCTAAACTCCTTTGGCTGTGCGTCTATGCCAAGCTCTTTTGGGTTTAGCCTTATTCTGTAGAGATGATATACGCTTGTCCTGTCATCTGGCACATATGGGGTGACAATTCCTTTTAGCTGTTTTAGTTTTTTTGAGAGGTAATCTGCATTTTTTACCCTTATCTCATTTTCTGCATCAAGGCTTTCAAGGCGGGAACGGGTAAAGGCTGCAAGCATTTCGTTATATCTGTACATCCAGCCTATCTCAAATGCATTGTAGTCTCTTTCCACGCCTTCTTCTATTATCTCTCCGAGGTCTCTTACCTTTCTTGCCTCAAAGAAGAACTTCTCATTGTCCGTGTTTAAAAGGCCGCCTTCTGCCCCTGGAAGGTTTTTGCTTCCGTTTAGGCTAAAGGTTGAGATGTGGCCAAGGGTGCCAACTTTCTTTCCTTTATAGTATGCACCGTGAGCCTGGCATGCATCCTCTATTACCACAAGGCCGTATTTTTTTGCTATAGCATTTATCTTATCCATATCTGCGGGAAGGCCGTGAAGGTGAACAGGTATTATTGCCTTTGTCTTTTCTGTTATCTTTGCTTCGATTTTGTCAGGGTCTATGTTGTATGTCTTGGGGTCAATGTCTACAAATACAGGTATTGCATTTGTATTTAGCGCGCCGAATGCGCTTGCGACAAAGGTAAGCGCTGATGTTATTACCTCATCTCCTGGCTTTAGCCCGGCTCCCTTTACGGCAATATGGATTGCTGCTGTTCCGCTTCCTGTAGCCATGCAGTATTTAGTGCCTATGTACTGGGCCCACTCCCTCTGAAGCGCGCTTACCTGTGGGGCAAATGCTCCCATTAGTATTCCTGAGTCAAGGGCATCTGCTACTGCTTTTTTTTCTTTTTGTGTAATTATGGGCCATTTGGGAAGTGTTCCCAGGTCCACATTGTCTATTCCAAGCATTCCCTTTGGCAGCACTTTTTGCCCGCCATGAATTGCCAGTCTTGCCATCTTATTTTCCTTTCAATAAAAGTTAAATTATTTCCTTTTGTTTTTTAATATTCTACTTCGGCATCTTATTCTTATCAGTATAAATAAGTATCTTTCCGCTGCTTGCCTTATGGCCAAGCTCAAAGGCCCCAAGCGCATCCTCTAACGAAAACCTGTCGGTCACGATTTTTGTAACATCTATCAAATTCTTGGACAGGAAATCTATTGTATTTGGAAAGAAAAACGGCGCACCGCATGAGCCGACTATCTTTGCATGTTTCCATATTATCTTGCCTATCTCAATGGGGATTTTTGTACCAATACTCTGGCCCGTAAGGACAATTGTGCCGTCGACTGATATTATGTCAACAGTGAGGGCAATCCCTCCAGTACTTCCCGAGCATTCAATTATTTTTGTGACCCCCAGCCCGTTTGTCAGGCCCATCACTTCTCTTACTATATCGCCTTTTGTGGGGTCAAGAACATATTTTGCCCCCATATCTGATGCAAGTTTTGCCCTGTTTGGCTCAGGCTCGAGCACTATAACTTTTGCGCCAGTTATAAGGGCTATCTGTATTGCAAGAAGTCCTACCGGGCCTGTGCCTATTATTGCTACCCTGTCATGGGGGCCTATTCCACCTGACCTTGCCCATATTGCATGATAAGGCACCGATACTACTTCAGTAAGCGCGCCTGCCTCGTCAGATACCGAATCAGGGATTTTATAGAGCCTTTCCTCGGGAGACCAGTGATACTGGGACATTGCACCTGGAAACTCGGGAGTGTATCCGTATGCCTCATGGTCCGTGCAGAAATGGGGCACGCCGCCATTTTTACAAATGTCACACTTCCTGCAAGCAATAAAATTATCACCGGTTACCCTGTCGCCAACTTTCAATGTTTTTACATCAGGGCCTGTCTCTATTACATGGCCTATCCATTCATGGCCGGGAATAAATGGAAATGTGCCCTCAAAATTTGTCCCTGCCCACATATGTATGTCAGTGCCGCAAAGCCCTATGATGTCAACCTTTGCAAGAACTTCGTCTTTTTGAGGTTTTCTCACCTCTACTTCCTCAACCGCAAGGTCATTTATACCTTTGATTATAACTGCCTTCATTTTTAGCCTCCCCTTATAGATTAGTTAATATGTTTTCCTTTATTCGTTCTATTTTTCTTAATTTGTTTTTATTATTTTTATTGTTTTTATCTGATTATACCGGCAGTGGACTCTCTTATTACCAGCTCCGGTTCAAGAATAATCCTTTTTGTGTTTTCAAATTCATTTTTATCATTCATTATTTTTTCTGTTAAAATTTTAACAACCATTTCCGACATTTCTTCAATAGGGTATTTTACGGTAGATAACCTTGGCACTAAAAATCCATCAATCATATTGTCATCAAAACCCATAACTGACATATCTTCAGGTATTTTCAGGCTAAAATCATTTACGGCCCTTATTGCTCCAATAGCCATGATGTCATCCTCCGCAATAATTGCAGTCGGCCTTGATTTATTATTGTTTAACAAATGCCTGACAGCCTCGAAGCTGTCTTCATATTTTCTGCCGCCGGCTTTTAAAATATATTCGGATTTAACCTCAATTCCATAATCATTCAATGCTTTTCTAAACCCGGTTTCCCTTTCAATACTCGTAGAGGTGCCGGAACCTTTGCTTATATAGCATATTTTTTTATGGCCCAGCCCGATTAAATATTCTGTCGCTATGTAACAGCCTTTTGCATTATCTACTTTTACTGTATCAGTTTTTATGTAAGGTATTTCCCTGTCTATAAAAATCACCGGTATATTCTGTTTTTTCAACTCTTTAATGTTTATTTTTGTTCCCGGGGTCGGCAACATCAGGATTCCATCAACCATCTTCTTATATAGTGTTCTTATGCTTTCCAGTTCCTTAAAAACATTATCTTCGGAATTGGATATAATCATCTGGTAACCTTTTTTTGCAAGAAGAAGCTCTATTCTTCTTGCAAGTTCTGATAAAAACAAATCAGATATTTCCGGCAGAATAACTCCAATTGTATTTGTTTTTTTGCTTCTTAAGCTCCTGGCAATCAGGTTTGGGTGATAATCATGCTCTTCCATAGCTTTTAGTATCCTGTTTTTCAAACCATCACTGACATAATGGGTATCATTTATCACATGAGATACTGTTGAAGTAGATACCTTTGCTTTTTTAGCAATATCTTTAATTGTAACCATCTTAATATAATTTTTCGGGTTTACATCGAATCGTTTCGATATATGTTAAATAAAAAATAAATCTATTATGAACAGGAATTTAACTCTTGTATAGTATAACGCTTAATTATTTAATATAGGATTATTTCAAATTTTTAGGAAAAATGCAACCGGTATGTATAAAAAGGTTTATTAAAGGCTTTCAGATAATATTTTATGTTATAAAAATGTGAACCTTATTGCCCTTCACGCTTTGAAATATCTTCCTGGGGCGAATTATTAATGAATCAACAATCTTGAAGAATTTTCATAAACTCATTTCTTGATAATTTTAAAGATTTCTTAATATTCATCATGGTCTCAATTAATAAATCTTCTGGCGTATCCATAATTACAGTAAATA
>CAZGTW010000085.1:0-5591 GCA_964528815.1 uncultured Actinomycetota bacterium
ATTTTATAGTTTAATTTGCGCAAAATACTTTTCTTAATTTCATTTAATGGGATCTAAATATGCCTAAGCGCAATGATATACATAAAGTAATGATTATCGGTTCAGGTCCCATCATTATCGGACAGGCATGCGAATTTGATTATTCAGGCACACAAGCCTGTAAGGCACTTCACAATCTTGGTTACGAAATCATACTTGTAAATTCCAATCCTGCCACTATCATGACTGACCCCGGAATGGCAGATACAACATACATAGAGCCTTTAAACCTGGAAACGATGCGAAAGATAATCGAAAAGGAACGGCCCGACGCATTGCTTCCCAATCTTGGGGGTCAGACCGGCTTAAATCTTGCATCAGAGCTTGCAAAGACCGGCGTCCTTGAAAAATATGGCGTAAAAGTAATCGGCGTACAGGTGGATGCCATTGAGCGCGGCGAAGACAGGATAGAATTTAAAAAGACAATGGACAAGCTTGGCATCCAAATGCCAAAAAGCAAACCGGCTTTCAGCGTTGAAGAAGCCGAAGCCGTCGCAAAAGAGCTTGGCTACCCTGTTGTCATCCGTCCGGCATATACTATGGGTGGTACCGGCGGGGGCCTTGTCTATAATGTAAGCGAATTGCAGACTGTTGCTGCAAGGGGGCTTTCTGCAAGCCCCATCAACCAGGTTTTAATTGAAGAATCCGTGCTTGGATGGGAAGAACTTGAGCTTGAAGTAGTAAGAGACAGCAAAAGCCGGAAAATCACGGTCTGCTTTATTGAAAATGTCGATGCAATGGGCATTCACACCGGTGATTCATACTGTACAGCACCCATGCTCACTATAGACAAAAAGCTTCAGGAGCAGCTCCAGAAATACTCATATGATATCGTGGACGCAATTAAAGTAATCGGCGGCACCAATATACAGTTTGCCCATGACCCCGTAACTGGCCGTGTAGTTGTAATTGAAATAAATCCCCGGACCTCACGCTCATCTGCACTGGCCTCAAAGGCAACCGGGTTTCCTATTGCCCTGATATCTTCCATGCTGGCCGGCGGCCTTACCTTAGATGAGATCCCGTACTGGAAGGAAGGAACGCTTGATAAGTATAAACCTTCCGGTGACTATGTTGTTGTAAAGTTTGCAAGGTGGGATTTTGAAAAGTTTAAGGGTGTTGAAGATAAACTCGGCACCCAGATGAGGGCTGTAGGTGAGGTAATGAGCATCGGTAAAACCTATAAAGAAGCTTTTCATAAAGCCATCCGCTCCCTTGAAAAAGGCCGGCACGGGCTCGGATTTGTCAAGAATTTTAACTTGCTTTCACTTGAAGAATTGATGAAGCTTGTCAGCATCCCGACAAGTGAAAGGCAATTTATAATGTATGAGGCAATTAGAAAAGGTGCCAGCACCCAGCTTCTGCATGAAAGGACACATATAAAACAATGGTTTATCGAGCAAATGGCAGAACTTGTGGCGCTTGAAGAAAAACTGCTGTCCTGTAAAGGCAAACCAGTTCCGGACAGCCTGTTGGTACAGGCAAAAAAAGACGGTTTTGCTGACTGCTATCTTGCAAAAATACTCAATATGAAGGAAAGCGCCATCCGCAAGCAGAGGATAAGCCTTGGCATTGTTGAAGGATGGGAGCCAATACCTGTAAGCGGCGTAAAAAATGCAGCATATTATTTTTCAACATATAACGCGCCTGACATTGTCAAAGCTACAGATAATAAAAAAATCATGATACTGGGAGGCGGACCGAACCGGATAGGGCAGGGAATAGAATTTGACTATTGCTGCGTACATGCAGCTTTTACTGCCCGTGATGAAGGGCTGGAAACTATTATGGTAAACTGTAATCCTGAGACAGTTTCCACGGACTATGACACATCTGACAAACTGTATTTTGAACCCCTGACAGTTGAAGATGTCCTCAGCATCTATCAAAAAGAAAAACCCGAAGGTGTCGTTGTGCAATTCGGCGGCCAGACTCCTTTAAATATTGCGCGGCAGCTTGAAGATGCCGGCGTTAAGATACTTGGCACATCACCTGAAACAATTGATCTGGCTGAGGACCGTGACAGATTCCGTGAAATGATGGAAAGACTTGGCATTCCAATGCCTCAGTCGGGAATGGCAAGCAATCTGGAGCAGGCTATCGATATTGCAAATAAAATCGGTTATCCGCTGATAGTGCGCCCATCCTATGTCCTTGGCGGGCGCGGTATGGAAATAGTCCATGATGAAGAAATGCTGCGGGAGTATGTTTTAACAGCAGTAGAAATCACACCCGAGAGGCCGATTCTAATAGATAAGTTTTTAGTAAACGCAATCGAGGTTGAAGCTGACGCCCTTGCTGATGGCACAGATGCATTTGTCCCTGCTGTTATGGAGCACATAGAGCTTGCCGGGGTGCATTCCGGGGATTCAGCCTGTGTTATACCGCCAATATCCATCCCACAAAAACATTTGGACACGATTTGTGATTATACCCGCAGGATAGCGATTGAGATGAATGTTGTGGGACTCATGAATATGCAGTACGCTATTGCAAAAGATATCGTATATGTACTGGAAGCCAACCCGCGCGCATCAAGGACAGTTCCGCTGGTTTCTAAAATATGTGACATCCCCATGGCAAAACTGGCGACAAAAATCATACTTGGAAAAAAACTTGCCAGCCTGGACCTGAAGCAAAAGCAGATACCGTATTTCGGGGTAAAGCAGGCAGTTTTTCCGTTTAATATGTTCCAGGAGGTCGACCCGTTGCTGGGGCCTGAAATGCGCTCCACCGGTGAAGTTCTTGGTCTGGCTGACTCATTTGGCCTTGCCTTCTTTAAGGCAGAAGAGGCCACGCAAAACCCACTGCCTTCAACAGGAACCGTGCTTATTACTGTTGCTGATGTCGATAAAGAACAGATTACAGAAGCTGCCCAAATCCTTGACCGGATAGGTTTTAAGATTTTAGCCACTGAAGGAACATGTGATTATTTAAATAAAAAGGGCATTGGAGCAGAAAAGATATTAAAGATTTACCAGGGCAGGCCCAATATTGCGGATGCCATAAAAAATAATGAGATACAGTTGATTATAAATACTCCGATAGGCAAGCAGAGCCAGTATGATGATTCATATATCAGGAAAGAGGCCATTAAATACAAGATATCATATATCACCACAGCAACTGCAGCAATTGCCGCTGCAAAAGGCATCATGGCAAGGCAGGCAAAACAGACAGTTGTAAAATCGCTTCAAAGCTATCACGCTGACCTTACATGATACAAATATAAAATCCATATATTTGTATCATATTGCCCCAAAATCCATGTCGGCCAGCCAGGATGAAAGTTTTCTTATCTCAGTTTTATCAGGAAAGGTTTTTTCTTTTTTTATGTCATCTACCAGTTGTATTTTCTTTGCCTGCGGCAGGTATTTTTCAAATACTTTAAAACTTGAGCTTAAAGAATCATCACTTAACTTGACTTCTATAAGGAACTTCTTATCATCTACCTGGATAAAGAAGTCTATTTCCTTACCCTGTTTGTTTCTTATAAAATTAATGGAAGTATCTGCTCCAAAGACATCCTCAAGAAAATGCAGTTCTTTTAAAAGGCAGCATGCAACAATGTTTTCAATTTGTGCGCCTGCGTTTTCTTTTATTAGCCCTGTATCATAAAAATAATATTTTGGCTCTTTTAAAATCGCTCTGCCTATGTTTTTATGGTAGGGGCGGACCGGAAAGACAACATAAAGATTCTCAAGGATCTGCAGCCAGTTTTTTATGCTTTTCGGGCTGCATTCTATGTCCTGGGCAAGACTTGCATATGATATGGGCGAGCCGACTCTCTTTTTTAATAATTCAATTAATGTCTCTATCTGGTTGATGCTTCTTACCGGTTCAAGATCTATAAGGTCCTGCCTAAGGATGATATCAATATGGGATCTTTGCCACCTTCTATAGAATGTATCACTTTCCTCAAGAAAAGGTTCAGGAAAGCCACCAAACCTCTTAAGCTTTTCCAGCGCTTTTTCAGGTTCAATTGTATTTTTCAGTTCTTTTATGTCAAAAGGGTGAAGCCTGAATTGAAAGTATCTTCCTGCCAGTGAATCTCCGGTTTTCCTGATGGTGTCAAGGCGGGCGCTTCCGGTAACTATAATAGGCGGCTTTAACCCTTCAACGTCGTATATTCCCTTTAGGAAGCTTTTCCAGTTCTTTTTTTTATGTATCTCATCAAGCATAAGAAGTGATTTTTTTCTGTCCCAGCTTTTTTCGTTTATTATAAGCCTGTGCTCTGCATAATCGAAATCAAGATAATCAAAGTCAGGTTCAAGCATCTTCGATAGCGTAGTCTTTCCGCATTGCCTGGGACCGCTTAAAAGGATTATCTTCTTACCCAGGTCTTTTTTTATTGCATCTTCAAGGTATCTTTTCATGCAACTATTATATACTATTTTCCCGAATAGTAAAGACTAAAATGAATTACAGGTTGTTATGGTTATATATTAAAGTGTCTATGCAATTGCTGCCGCAAAAGGCATTATGGCAAGGCAGAAGGCCGAAGCTTTATTTTATGAATGTAGATTTTTTTAGATTAATCATTAGTTGGAACAGCAACATTTTTATTTATTGCATTTGTGCCTGGGAAATCCAAAAGTTAGTTTATTAAATATATGGAAGTGAAGAAATCTTATAACCATATATATTGCCATATATATATATTGCTTTAGTTGAATAAACTTGATATAGTTTTCACATGAGAAAAACAACATTTGAATGGGATGAAGAAAAGGATAAAGAAAATCAAACCAAGCACGGTGTCTCTTTTCTAGTTGCACAACAGGCATTTCTTGATCCTAATCGTGTGATTGCGGAAGACACCACGCATAGCATTGAAGAAGACCGGTATTACTGCATGGGACAAGTAGGCGAAAGCATTTTATCTGTCAGATTTACTTACCGTGTCAACATTATTCACATCTACAGTGCAGGTTATTGGAGAAAAGGAAGGAAGATTTATGAAAAACAAAACAAAATACACTGAAGAACCTATGGGTGATCTTAAAATCGTTAAAGACTTTATACCCCGGCCGGATCAGCTGGTTTTAAAAGAAGTCAATATAAAAGTTACTATATCTTTGAAGAAATCAAGCATTACATTTTTTAAAGAAGAGGCAAAAAAACAGAAGACTTCTTACCAGAAGATGATAAGAGAGGTAGTGGACTGGTACGCCTCACATTATCAAAAGGGAGCATAACCAGACGATTATTTAATTTATATAATTATACATATATGATTATGAAGATTTTGTTGAATTTGATAACCAGAAAGTAAAAAGCTGGCTTAAGAGCGCAAAAGAATTTATTGATGCAGTTGAAAAAGTTATGAATGAGACTGACAAAAGTGACGCGGCTGGTTGTACCTCTTAGCAATTTAAGACCAAATTAATTTGATATACCATATACTCTATGGTATATATAAATCAACTATTCATTTTTAACCCTTAAGATTTGCTGCGAATTCCTTTATATTACTCTCTATAATATTTGAGACAATTGTACAGCCGTATTTTGAAGCATATGCTATTAATATATTCATTTTTTACCTTTTA
>CAZGTW010000086.1:0-3088 GCA_964528815.1 uncultured Actinomycetota bacterium
CCAGTATTTATTAAACTTCTGGCAAAGTATAAGTTCATTGGGTTTTCTCTCAGCCATTATATAACGGCCGTTTGTAATATAAGTTGCCGGATCGTTTGTCCATGCATCTCCATTGGCAGTTATTATATCTTCCCTTACAGGTACCATTGTCCCGAAGGCAAGTATATAATCAAAATAAGGGCATGGCCTTGAAAGCTCGAATTCAAGGGTCTTTTCTCCTGTTGCCTTAACTGCCATTTTATCAAGAGTAGCCTTAAGGTCAATAGTTGTGCCTTCATCTATTGATTTCTGTACCTCGTTGTAAGCATCAGTACCGCCCTTAAAGAACTCGACCATTGTTGAGCCATAAGCAGTTGCAAGGTTTGCGTCTGCATGCCTTTTCCATGCATATTCAAAATCCTTTGCTGTTACAGGTTTGCCGTCGCTCCAGAAAATATCATTTCGCAATGTAACTGTTGCTTTTGTCTTTGTTGCGTCCCATGTTATTTCCTTTGCCTGTCCAAGGACCGGTATAGAACCTGGAACAGTGGCATCCCATCTCATGAGGCCTTCAAACATATGGTAAACCAGGGTGAACTCATGCGACCATGCGATTTTTGCAGGATCGATTGATTCAGGTTCCGTAGCTGCCCATACAGCCAATGAAGTCGGCTCTGCTGCTTTACATCCAAAACCTGTAAAGACCAGGCTTACAGCGCAAAGCACCGCCACTGCCACAATAATAAACCTTACTTTTTTCATATTTTTCCTCCTTTAATTTATGTGCTAATGCACTAAGGTTTTTTGTTCAGAGATAATTTCAATATTATCCCATTTTAATAATATTGTGTCACATTTTACTTTTAATTAAGACTTTTTGCAACATTGTGTTAATAAATTGTTTTACTAAATAATTCAATAAAAAGTATTATTTTATTTGACTTTTTTATAATTTATGTTCACGGTTGCCCGTTTTTATCATATGCAGACACCATCCGGAAAAGGAAAAGACCGGAATATTATAAAACATCATCCTGGAAAGTGGCATGCAACAAAATGCCCTGGTTCAAGTTCGACCATGTCCGGGCATTCTTCGATGCACTTCTCCTGCACTTTAAAGCATCGTGTATGAAAACGGCAGCCCTGAGGCGGATTAATGGGACTTGCAACATCGCCCTGGAGTATTATCCTTTTCTTTTTCATGCTTATTTCAGGATCCGGTACAGGTATTGCTGATAATAGCGCCTGGGTATATGGATGCAGGGGGTTTTTATGCAAACCCCTGCTTGTGTATAATTCAACTAATTTTCCAAGATACATTACACCAATACGGTTTGATATATGCTTTACAACCGCAAGGTCATGGGCAATAAATAAATAAGTTAAACCGAACTCCTTCTGGAGGTCCATAAGAATATTTATTATCTGTGCCTGTATTGAGACATCAAGGGCAGAGACAGGTTCGTCACAGACTATAAAATCAGGCCTTACCGAAAGAGCTCTTGCAATGCCAATGCGCTGGCGCTGCCCACCTGAAAATTCATGCGGATATCTGTTTGCCTGCTCATTTGAAAGCCCGACCATGTTGAGTATATCAAATATCCTGTTATTTCTATCCTTTTTACTTTTATAAATCTTATTAATGTCAAGCGGTTCACCTATAATATTGCTTACAGTCATTCTGGGGTCAAGGGATGCATAAGGATCCTGGAAAATCACCTGCATTTTGCTCCTGTAGGGGCGCATATTTACCCTGGTTATATCTTTGCCATTATAAATGATGCTGCCGCTTGTGGGTTCATACAGCCTGACTATGGTACGGCCTACGGTAGTTTTACCGCAACCCGATTCGCCGACAAGGCCAAGGGTTTCTCCACGGTTAATATAAAAGCTTACATCATCGACAGCCTGTACTTTGCTGCTCCTGAAGCCTCCTTTTACAGGAAAATGTTTTGTCAGATTTTTTATCTCTAATAATTTATCAGTCACTAAATATCATTCCTTAACTGTATTATTCCTGTCCAACTGATGCAGCCAGCATGCAGAATAATGTCCGGAGCTTATCTCAAACTGCGGTGGCTGGTTATTAAGGCATACCTTCATGCATTTATCGCACCTGGGAGCAAAGGGGCATCCCTTTGGCGGGTTCAGCAAATCTACAGGTGAGCCTTCTATCGGTTTTAACGGCTCTTCCGAATCACTTGCCAGCCTCGGCAGACATTCCAGCAAGCCATGAGTATAAGGATGAGCAGGATTTTTATATAATTCTTTTACAGATGCTGATTCCATTATCTGGCCGCCGTACATTATAATTACATCCTCGCATATGTCGGTAATTATTCCCATATCATGCGTGATAAGTATAATGCCCATATTAGTATTTTTTTTAAGTTCTTTTAACAGTTCTATTATCTGTGCCTGTATGGTCACATCAAGAGCCGTGGTGGGCTCATCTGCAATAAGGAGTTTTGGTTCACAGCACAGTGACATTGATATCATAGCTCTCTGCCTCATCCCTCCGGAAAATTCAAAGGGATATTGCCTTGCCCTTCTTTCCGGATTGGGTATGTGAACTGTGGCAAGGCTTAAGACCGCTTCTGTGTTTGCTTGCTTGGCGCTTTTCTTTGTATGTGCCATCACTGTTTCGGCAATCTGGTTTCCGACAGTGTATACCGGATTAAGGGATGTCATCGGGTCCTGGAATATCATGGACATATCCTTTCCCCTTATTTGGCGCCACTGGTTTTCTTTAAGTTTTAACATATCTGTATTATTAAAAATTATGGAACCGCCTACGACTTTTCCAGGGTCCTGAAGTATTCCCATAAGTGCATAAACAGAAACACTTTTACCGCTGCCTGATTCTCCGACTATACCCAGAGCCTCCCCCTGCCTTAAGCTCCATGAAACTCCCCTGACAGCTTTTACCTCACCCGCAGGTGTAAAGAAAGAAACCCTCAGGTCCTTAATCTCAACAAGCTTTTTATCGCCATTTGAATTATTTAAATTATTCATATTCCTAAACTCATTTTTTCATACGGGGATCAAGCGAATCGCGAAGTCCATCACCCAGCATATTAAACGCCAGTATTATTATTGCAATCATTAT
>CAZGTW010000086.1:3188-5554 GCA_964528815.1 uncultured Actinomycetota bacterium
CCCCTGACTATCCTTGCCATTCCGACCCAGTAAAGAAGTGCAAAAGTAATAAACATTGACAGCAGCCCCGGCCCGATTCCTGTCAATTTGCTCATAAAAGTGCTTCTTGCAAATAGCTGTGCCATTGGTTCCTTAAGTACTATTGAAAGAAGAATCACTATAAGTATATCAGGGATAGCATAAAGCAGTTCGATTATTCTCTGCATGACATTATCCGTCTTTCCGCCAATAAACCCGCTGAAAGCACCATAAGTCGAGCCAATTATCAAAATGATTATGCTTGCAATTATACCTACAATCAGAGATATTCTTGACCCGTACATAAGTCTCACAAGATTGTCCCTGCCCAGGCTGTCAGTTCCAAGAACATGCGGAAAAAATTCTTCAGCAACCTTTGTTTCTTCTGCAACCGTTTCAGCAACTGCTGTTTCGGCAGTATCTGTATTCGGAGAAGTCGCAAAATCATAAGCGAACTCTTCGCTCCTGTTTTTTACTTTCGGTTTTGATGCCTTTATGCTTGCTCTTTCCTCAGGGGTCTGCATCGGCCTTAAGTTTTCGTGTCCTCGCACCTGCTCATCATATTTATAAGGAATTATAAAGGGCCCTGCAAAGGCAAAAAGCATAAGCATGATTATAAGGACCAGCCCGGCCATAGCAGTTGGATTCTTCCTTAGGCGCTTCCATACATCCTGCCAGAAGGAAATGCTTTTCCTCGGTATTATGAGCTCTTTTTTTTCCTCAGGATTTGCAGGCTCAAACATCGAAGGGTCAATTTGAAGTGAAAACGGGTTTTTATTCATCTCTTTTATTCATTTCCCCTTACTTTACCTTTATGCGCGGGTCAATGACCCCATATATAATGTCTACAACCAGATTCATAAATATTATGAGCGCTGCCAGGAAAATAGTGGTCCCCATTATCAGCGGATAATCGCGTGAAGTTATACTCTGCACAAAAAACAGACCCAGCCCCGGTATGGAAAATATTCTTTCCACTACAAAACTGCCGACCAGCACATAAGCAATCAAAGGTCCGAGATATGTAACAACCGGCAGAATGGCATTCCGCATTGCATGTTTTAAAAGTACAGAATAACCTTTTATTCCTTTGGCCCTTGCAGTCCTTATATAATCCTGGCCAAGTACATCAAGAAGAGATGAGCGGATAAGCCTTGCTATAAAACATGCAGGATAAAAAGCAAGCGTAAATGTCGGCAGAATATAATCGGCCGGCGAATTAAGGCCGATAAAATTGAGCCAGCGCAATGCTACGCCAAAAAGTAAAAGCAAAAGCATTCCCATTATAAAACCGGGCACTGCAATACCAAGGGTTGAAATAAACATTACAAGCCGGTCCACAAATTTCTCATGCCGGAGTGCAGCAAAAGAGCCCATCAATAAGCCAAGTACCAGTGCAAGAATAATCGATAATCCGCCAAGGCGGGCAGATACCGGGAATTTTGTCCTGATAATATAATTGACGGTCTTTCCTTCTTTTGAGGCTATGGACAGTCCCAGGTCCCCCTTCACAAGATTCTTCATATAAATTCCGTATTGCTGTATAAGGGGTTTGTCAAGGCCGTATTTAGTCTCCATAGCTTTTATTACGCCCTGGCTGAGTTTTTCATTTAATGCAAATGGCCCGCCGGGTACGGCGTGCATTAAAAAAAAAGTTATGGTAATGATAATAAAAAGTGTAGCAATAGAGGACAGCACACGCTTAACTAAAAATAATGCCATTTAACAGGCTCCCCCGAAATATTATTTAAAGTAGTATAAACAGGGTAACAGTTGTAATCGCAAATACAACACCAAGAATTATTGTTATCCTGTCAAGGTTTTTTTCTACAATACCTGAACCGTCAAATGTTTCAACCATTCCGGAAAAAAGGCCCGATACACCTCCGCCCCTGCCAGCGTGTAGAAGTATGAAAAGTATTATACCAATACATGCAATCACATGTATCCCGAACAAAATGTTTAATAAAACTGAGCCCATTTCCTGTTAACCTCTCATAAAATAGAATTTAATCCTGTAAATTTTTTAAATAAAAAATATCTTTAGAGCATAGATAATATAATAAAACTATTAATTAATAAATATTATCAATAAACTAACGCTTCATTTTATCAAAAAAAACATATTTATCAAAATAAAATAATTATTTTAAAATCAGGGATCGCCCGGTCATTTCCTGAGGTTTTTTAATACCAAGTATCTCAAGCATTGTTGGCGCAATGTCGCACAATGCCCCAATGCCATCACTGGTTTTTCCTATAAGCACGCCCTGATGCCTGAGGTCCCTTATTGATAATGGCCCCCTCAATTGCCTGACCTCTGTTGTACATATTATAAAAGGTACCAT
>CAZGTW010000087.1:0-5502 GCA_964528815.1 uncultured Actinomycetota bacterium
TTTAAATACATCCTTTTTTGGTAAGCCCAATAACAGTTTTAGGCTGATATTCCGGTAGAATACCTGAGGGATCCAGAAGCAAGTTCTTATAAATTTTCTGGTGTAATACTGCCTATTTTTTACCCAAAATCTCCGGTTTTAATTTAAATACATCCTTTTTTGGTAAGCCCAATAACAGTTTTAGGCTGATATTCCGGTAGAATACCTGAGGGATCCAGAAGCAAGTTCTTATAAATTACTTGCCCATCTTGATCTTTCGCCATTTGGCCAGGCCCCGATTTCTGATGGCGCAGGCGCTGTCGGGGAAAGTGCAGTGGTAAAAAAGGGAATAGGAAACAATTATTCGCCGGGGCTTAAAACTAATGCCGGAATGTAGTTTTATACCCGGAGGTTTCGGAAGAAATTTCTAAAATATATTGACAATACTGTTATATTTGTCTAATATATTAGCCAAAATAACAATATTTTAACGTTTATATAGATAATAATGGATAAAAATCAAATAATAAGAATCTTAGAAGACTGGAATTTCTGGAAAAAAGACCTGGATACAGGCTTTATGCGTTTACCCTATCTTACACAGCTGCAAAACCTCAGGAATTCTAAACAGGTAATGGTAATTACAGGTGCAAGGAGAAGCGGCAAGTCATATATAATGCGTCAGTTTGCAAAGCAGTTAATAAGCGAAGGCATAAATGAAAGGAACATATTATTTATTAATTTTGAAGACTCGCGTTTCTATGGTCTTGATACGGAACTGCTCCAGAAGATATACGAAACCTATCTGGAAAACTTAAATCCCTTCGGCCCTGTATATATTTTTCTGGATGAGATACAGGAAATAGATAAGTGGGAAAAATGGGTCAATACCATGCATGAATTAAAGAAAGCAGAACTTGTAATTTCAGGTTCCAATGCCCACTTATTAAGCCGGGAATTATCTACGCTTCTTACCGGCAGGCATCTGGATTTGACGGTTTTTCCGCTTTCTTTCAATGAATTTTTATCTTTTAATGGCATTGAATTAAAAGACGATCTTGATATTGTAAATAAAAGAATTGAGATAAAAAGGTTATTGTCTGAATATTTTGAGTATGGAAGTTTTCCTGAAGTTGCCCTGACAGGCAATAAAAAACAGATATTGCTTACATATTTTGATGATTTATTGAATAAAGATTTAATTAGAAGATATAAAATAAGGAAAACCGGAAAAATCAAAGAACTTATGATTTATTATCTAAGCAATATATCCACCAGTTGCACTTATAATTCACTGGAGAAGCAGATTCTTTTATCAAAAGATACAATTGAGAAATTTTCCGGTTATCTGGAGTCTGCTTATTTAATTTTTTCTTTAAACAGATTTTCATTTAAATTAAAAGAGCAGGAAAAAAGCCCAAGAAAGATATATGCAATAGATTCAGGTCTTTCAAATCAGGTTGGTTTTAAGTTTAGCCCAGATACCGGAAGAACAGCAGAAAATCTGGTTTTTGTTGAACTGCTCAGGCAAAAATCCCTAATTCCGGAAATGGAGTTATTTTATTTCAAAAATGAACGCCAAAAAGAAGTTGATTTTGTAATTAAAGAACGTTTTAAAGTAAAAAGCCTGATACAGGTTTGCTGGAATATTGAAGATTATAAAACAAAAAAAAGGGAAATAGATAGTCTTGTTGCAGGGCTGCAAACCTTCAATTTAAATGAAGGTTTTGTAATAACCGATGATTATGAAAACGCAGAATATTATAAGGAATTTAAAATAAGATACATTCCTTTATACAAATGGCTGCTAAAAACTCCGGAAACCCGCTGAATTCGCCCGGCAGTCACCATATAGAATTTTTCTATGGCAGACCGGAAAGCCACCTGTGGGCAGTAACAATCAATATATTATTGTTTTTATTCTTATAGATTTTTTGGACACCTTCTTTTTTTAGGAGCTGGACTGCAGGAATATTTAAAATATCCTGGAAATTTATCAGGCTTGCAGAAGGCTTGTCGTCAGATAATTTTGTTTCAATCATAAGCACGGGTTTATTGTTTTTTGTTATCAGGAAATCAACTTCCTGCTTTTCTTTATCCCTGAGATAATTAAGTGCAAAATTTCCTCGGCCATAATCTTTCCACATCTCAACAGCTCTCAATAATTCCAGCGCTGTAAGGTTTTCAAAACGCGCAGCCTCACTTTCAATAACCGGATAATTAAATAAATAGATTTTTTTCTCTTTAAGAATACTTCTTGAGATTTTTGCCGTCCACGGGGCAATCCTGAAAGTCAGGTAAAAAGAATCGAAAAGCAGCAGCCAGTTTTTAACGGTATCGAACGCTACCTGCAGGTCGCCTGCAAGATTATTTATTGAAAACGGACTCCCAACTTTTGAAGGTATAAGAGCAAAAAGTGTTTCTACCAGGTCAAGATTTCGTATGCCTGAAAATGTTGTCAAGTCATCACGCACAATTTGCTGTCCGTATGTATTGGACCACGCAGACCAGAAAGATTTTTTGCCCTTTATAAAAGGCTCCGGAAATCCGCTTAGCTCCAGGAGATTATGGAAATTCTCTGCTGTTCTTTCTGAATCAATATTCTCAAAATCTTTCAGGGGATTGTTTAAGAAATCTGTAAGTTCCCTGTTTGTTGATGACAGTTCAGATAATGTGAAGGGAAAGATATGGAACTTAAGATATCGTCCTGCAAGTGAATCCCCGGCTTTTCTTGAATATTCAAGACGGCCGCTTCCTGTTATAAGAAATTTATATTCCTGCAGGAATTGATCATAAATACCTTTAAGATAATTCTTCCAGTCCCTGTATTTGTGTATTTCATCAAGAATGACAAGGGGCTTTGATAAAATGCTGCTTTTTGGTATTTTAGAAAAAAACACAGGATCAGTAATAAGGCGGCTTTTATCGGCAGCTATATCCCAGTTAAAATAAACTACATCCTTAAAATCCTTTGCAATTATTTCCCTTGCAAAAGTAGTTTTGCCGGACTGGCGTGGGCCTGCAAGCATTATTAAAGGTTTATCAGGAAGCAGATAATCCCATATTTGTTTGTAAATTGTTCTTTGATTCATGATAAAAGTTTAAACCATACTGGGAAAAAGTCAAGTAAATTTCCGAGTATACTTGAAACATCTTACTGATTGGCCGGTTATACTATGCTGCAATACAGCCCTTGCATCTGGTGAAACCTGCCCTTTAAAAATATTTTAACCCTGACAAATAGTTGTCAAAACCCCATTATATAATTGCCTTATAATGTTTCTTGCAATCATATTGTGGCTGGACAATTAGCTGCGGTGCTGGAGCAATTAGCCACCTGGTTTAATTGTTCCAGCATTAAGTTAGAAAATTGTAAATATTGTTAAGGCAGGTTTTAAGTTTAAATGGCCTGTATATTATCACGTCCGGTAAAATTACCGGATTTTTAAATTGGGAGGGATAAAAAATGGAAAAAATGTTAATTGAATTTTTGGAAAATCTTGAGCTTGGTCAGGTAGTGTCATTCAGGAACATGTCAGTTGTGCCATTGTTTTTTAGAAACAGTGACGGGCCTCAGTATATAACCATGAAAGATGCTCTTGAAAACGGCACACTTATAATCTCGGAAAAAAGCGCGTCCGGGACAGTTCCGGAACTGATAGCAGTAAATAAGGGAAATGCACCTGTGCTCCTGCTTGACGGCGAGGAAGTAAAAGGCGCAAAGCAGAACAGGATACTAAACACCACTGTTTTACTGAAGGAAGATTCAGAAACGGTGATTCCGGTCAGCTGCACGGAGCAGGGAAGATGGAACTATACGACACAGAATTTCGGCGACTCTGAAATGGTTACTGCCCACAAGATAAGAGTCAATAAGAATATATCGGTGCGCCAGTCGCTTGATATGGGTGGAAACTACAGGGCCGATCAGGGCAGGGTGTGGAACGATATCAGGGAGTATTCGCTTGCAGCAAATGTAGCATCGCCTACTGGCGCGATGAGGGATGTCTTTGAACAGAAATCAGCAGATATAAATGATTATCTTAAAAGTTTTGCCATAAGTCCGGGCCAGAAAGGCATATTTGTGTTCTTAAAAGGTGAGATAATCGGGTTTGATTTTATTTCCCTTGCCAGCGCCTATGAAAAGCTGCATTTAAAACTTTTAAAGAGCTATGCCATGGATGCAATACTTCAGAAAGAAAGTGATAAAAAATATGAAGCAGAACCAACAAAAGCCAAAGATATGCTTGATGTCCTTAAAGTTTCTGCTGAAAAGATATTTGATTCAGTAGGGTATGGCAGGGACCACCGTCTGAAAGGAAATGGTGTGATTGGTTCATGCCTTGAGTACAAAGATACAGTTATACATATGGCATGCTTTAAAGTTGAAGAAGCAGGCGGCACAAACCTTGATGAGATTGGAAATATTGCAGGTTACAGAAGCAGAAGAAACAGCAGGAGCCAATAAATAAAACATGCTGTTTATGGTATAATTTCTTTTATGGAAAACAAAAATATGAGAGCTGAATCAAGTACTGGCGGAGAATATCCTAAATCTGTTCCTGCCAGCCTGCAGCCAATCTTGTGGTCCAAATCCATAAAGAATATTGATATTGAAAAGGATAAAATCTATATAATACACCAGGTACTTTCTTACGGCAGTATGGATGATATAGAATTGCTTTCAAGACTATATCCAAAAAATGAGATTATTAATGTTTTTAAAAATTATCCAAAAAGGATATATACACGACCTGTCTTTCTGTATTTAAGGGATTTCTTGCTTAAGATAGGCCCTGTACTGAATGAAAAAAACTATGTCAAAAATATTGCCAAACCTTCTAAGTGAAGCTGAAAAAAATATTCTTCTAAAACTCGAATTCTTTTTTGAAAAAAAGGGCCTGCTGTCTGGCGGCACAGCTCTTATGCTTCAAATACCCAAAAGAAGGTCATTTGATTTTGATTTGTTTTTCCCTTTTGATATTCCATTGAATTTTCTCAGGAAAGCAAATGAGATTTATGATTCAAAACTGGAATTACTTATAAATAATTCTGATGAGTTATCCTTTATAGCAGAAAGAAAAGTAAAGGTTTCATTTATTTATTTTCCTTTTAAAAGAAAATATAAACCGGCAAATATTATTGATTTTGTCAGGCTTTCATCCTATAAGGATATTGCTTCAGATAAAGCATATGCAATAGGCAGGCGGCCCGAGTACCGGGACTACGTTGACCTTTTTTTTATTTTAAAAGAAGGTTTTACTTTAAAAAAAATAATCGATGATTCTAAAGAAAAATTTTCAGCAGAATTCTCAGAAAAACTGTTCCTGTCCCAGCTTATTTATTTTGAAGATATAAAAGATTTCACAATTGAATTTATAAACAATCCTCTGAGTATAGAGGAAATAAAAAGTTTCTTTAAGAATATTGTTTCCGGTTACAAAAAGCTTTTTTAGTAAATTGTAAGTATTTAAGCAGAAAAGCCCCTGATAATTATTTGATTGAAAGTGAACCACTTTTAAC
>CAZGTW010000088.1:0-5279 GCA_964528815.1 uncultured Actinomycetota bacterium
CTACAAAGTTATTTGGAAACAGCCTTATGTATGTATTATAGTCCCTGACTGATTCATTATATCTCATTCTTTCTACTGTAATACGGTTTTCAGTGCCTTCAAGCTGGGTCATCAGATCCCTTATTGTCTCGCTTGCTTTCAGTTCAGGCGTATCCTCAACAACAACTTTGATGTCCCTTATAAGTGAATTTACTTCATTTGTGGCACTTTCAAGCTGGCTCGGGCTTTCTGCGCCGTTAATGCCCGCCCTTGCATTTGCAATAGCTTCAAATATGTCTTTTTCAAGCTGCAGATATGCTTTGGCGCTGTTTGCAAGGTTTGGCACAAGATCAAGCCTTCTCTGATAAACATTCTGCACCTGGGCCCAGGCATTATCTACTGCTGTTTCTTTTGTAACCATGTTGTTCCTGCCGCCAAAAATAACCGAAACGGCAATTATAACAAGAACAAGAACGACTACAACAGCGATTATACCTCCTATGCATCCAGGAGATATCCTCCTTGGTGCAGGTCCCTGGCCCTGATACTGGCTTCCGCCCTGCTGCTGATTTGGCATTTGATTGTTTATAACCATTTTATTTCCTCCCGGTAAATATGTTTAAACATTAAAAATATAATAAATATTAAATAACCTGTACAGTTATATAAAACTGACTTTTGCCATCTGCTTAAAATAAATAAACGGCAAAGCAGCTCCCGGCTATTTTCAGTGTTTCTTGCAGACTTTTACAACTGCAGGGCGGACAAGAAAATCATTTAATCTGTAGCCTTTCCTTAATACCTCCAGTATCGTTCCTTCAGAAATGCCTTTTACATCTTCCGTAACCGCTGCTTCACATTCTTCGGGGTCAAACTCTTTTCCCTTTGGATCGATTACTGTTACTCCCTCTTTCTGCAAGGTTTCCATAAGCTTACTGTAAATAAGCCTGACACCCTTTAAAAAGTCCTCATTGCCTGCACTCAAGCCATTGCCCATTGCAAGTGCACTTTCAAAACTGTCTATTACAGGCAGCATTTTCTCTATAAGGTCCTTGTTTGCCCTTGAAACCGTGTCTGCCTGCTCTTTTATCATTCTTTTACGGTAATTATCATAATCTGCATGGAGCCTTTTAAGCCTGTCAAGGTATTCTTCCTCTGTTTTTTTATAATGTGAAAGCTCTTTTCGTAAGAGCTCAATCTCATCTTTCAGCTCTTTTATTTCAGTTTCGTAATCCTGTTCGATTTTTAAGGCTGATTTAACAGACTTTTTCCTGGCTTTAAGCATTTCCTCTGATAATTCATCCCCATTTCCTGAACCATGCTTCTTTGCCTTACTGTCTTCCATTTAGCATTACCTTCCTTTACTTGAATTTAGATCGCGGATTTAAAATCCGGGGGAGATTAAGCGTATTATAATATATATAAAAATATTTCTAAATAAAAGTCTTATCAAACACTATTTTCCATCTGCTGTTTTCCTCCTGGAGGTATATATATTTTTTATACCGGCTGGAATCCCCGTTTAAGTATTTCACTTCAAATTCAACAACCACTTTGCTCATGTCATTCTCGTATCCCAGATAAACAGTCCTTTCAACCTGTATGCTTTCAATGTCAGACATTATTTCTGAAAGCTCCCGAAGGAATTTTTCCCTGCTCAGACTCTTTTTATCCCTGTCAAGTATAAGCTTATCGTATATATACCCTGAATCATGATTTGCCATTGCATAAATAAAATCAAGGACCGCTTTTTCAGGGTCAGTCTTGAAATAATACGGTATATCAAGTTTTTTATCATATTCCCTGCAGCCTGAAAGTGCTGCCGGGGTTACAACCATGGCTGCCATCATAAGGATAACTGCTGCAGACTTTAAAAATATCCACCCGGATTTAAACTGCATTTATTTCCTCCATGAATGCATCTATTGTGCAAAGCGCACTTTGCGCAACTGCTGACGGCTCATATCCGCCTTCAAGAATAATACCATAAGGTATGCCCTCACCTGATGATTTCAGCAGCTTACTTATGATTTTTTTGTAAGAGCCTGATTCCAGATTAATTGAAGATAAGGGATCGAGCCTGTGTGCATCAAAACCGGCGCTTAGCAGTACGAGCCCGGGCCCGAATGCTTTTAGCCGGGGGGTGATTATTTTATCGAATGCCCTTAAATATTCAGGTTCCCCTGAGCCTGCCGGCACCGGAACATTAAGTGTATAGCCTGCTCCCGGTCCGGAGCCGGTCTGGCTGGCGCTTCCTGTGCCCGGATAATGGGGATACTGGTGAATTGAAATATATAGAATATTATTGTCTGCATAAAAAATATCCTGGGTCCCGTTGCCGTGATGGACATCAAAATCAACAATTGCGATTTTATCTGCAAGCCCGATTTTGGCGCTATATCTTGCAGCAATGGCAATGTTGTTAAAAATACAGAACCCGGAGCCCCTGTTATTGAAAGCATGGTGCCCGGGCGGCCTTACCAGTGCAAAAAAAGACTTGCGACTGCCTTTTAATGCCACTCTGCCATTTTTTACAGGTCCGTTTTTTCCCTGAAGGAGGTAGTCTATTCCATTTATACAGGCGCCCGCAGCAAGTACGGCGCAATCATAACTGTACCCTGAAATCACTGTATCGGGGTCCAGATTGCTGTAGTCTCCAGCTTTCGATAGTTGCTTTACTGTATCCAGATACTGCAAGCTGTGGACAAGGCAAATATCCTGTGTTTTTGCCGCTTCGGGTAAACTAAAGGAAATACTGCTGCCATAGCCTCTGTTTCTTACCGCATTAATTACAGCATAAAGCCTGCCGGGACTTTCAGGGTGGCAGGGACCGGCATCATGTTTTAAATAAAAATCATCATAGATTAAAAGCATAAGACCCCGGCGCATCCCTTATTAAATATCTTATAAAAAAATATGTGGCCCATTAATATAATTCACTTTATATTAATGGGGATAAATTGCATCCTGTAAAAAAACACTTAGCGCTTCAACAATGGAATTGCTGATGCCCATCTGGTAATCTGTTCGCATCAGATTATCCCTGTCCTTTGTATTTGAAATAAAAGCAGGTTCAACAAGGACTGCGGTCATAACAGTTTCTTTAAGTATTGTATAATTTGCACCATGGACCCTGCAGTCAAGGACCCCCAGGTATTTAACAAGTTTATCCTGTATAAGGTTTGCAATGGATTTTCCCGGCACAGAATATGAGCGCATGCCCTCGAAATAAAAACAGCAGCTCCCGTTTGCATCGCTGTCTGTGGAATATCCCAGGTTAATACTTACAAGAATATCTGAATTGCTCCTGTT
Source organism: uncultured Actinomycetota bacterium (assembly GCA_964528815.1). Taxonomy (GTDB): domain Bacteria; phylum Actinomycetota; class Humimicrobiia; order Humimicrobiales; family Humimicrobiaceae; genus Fen731. The sequence continues at coordinate 3,292 of CAZGTW010000088.1, forward strand.
TGCAGTTTTTATCCTGTCTTCCAGGAAAATGCTTATGTTGTCTTCCTCATTTACTGTGGTCCCTGAGTCAATTCCAATATGCATCAGGGCATCCCTGCAAAAGCCTGCTATGCTTTTACAGATATATATCTTATCTTTCAAATATACTATGCTTTCAGCAGGGTCGCTCGCATTTTCCCCGTAATCAAGTATTATCTTAAAAGCGCCTTTCTCCATTATTTTCAGGTATTCTTTAACTGCCGGATAATTTGAAGACTGGCGCGAGTCTATAATTCTTTTAAGATTTTTAAGGTGGTGAAGAGTCGAACCTCCAAGTATGCCATCGACATGTATCTTCATATTCTTCTGGAACTCAATAACAGCCTTATGTGTCCTTTCGCAAAATATGCCGTTTTCTTTAAACTTATAGAATCCCAGTGTCTTAAGCCAGAGCTGCAATGTCCTGACATCATCACCCCTGAACGGAGGATTCTTGAGATAAAGTATTCTTTCGCCTATTCTGTAACCTGCATCAAGCAATTCCTGCCATGTCTGCGCATCCACCTGGCCCGTAGCATCTATCCCCCTGTCCTGCTGGAATTTTCTTACAGCATTTGAAGTGGATGGCCCCAAGAGCCCGTCTATTTCACCTTTTCCAAGGTCATAGCCCAGGGATTTCAGCCTTCGCTGGACCTCTACTACTTTTGCGCCTGTAAAACCTTTTTTTGCTGCCATATTCTTAAGCACCTGTCCTTAAAAATTAAAGCCCGTTTAAGTATTTATCAGCATAGGTCGCAGCCACTGCACCATCAGCAACTGCAGTTATTACCTGCCGAAGCTTTGTATCTCTTACATCACCGGCAGCAAACAGACCCGGTTGGGAAGTTGCCATGTCCGGCTCAGTTATTATGAATCCGTTTTCATCAAGTTCTGCTATGCCTTCAGCGAGCTGGCTGTTTGCTTTAATGCCGATATATTCAAACACTCCATCGATTTCCATATCAGCTTTTTTTCCGCTTTTTACATTTTTTAAGACAACTGCTTTTAGCCTGTCCCCTCCCAAAAACTTTTCAATTACCGTATCCCAGATAAACTCTATTTTTTTATTTTCAAAAGCTCTGTTTTGAAGTGTCTTGACTGCACGAAGCTCGCTGCGCCTGTGAACCACATAGACCACCTTTGCAAATTTGGTAAGAAATAGAGCTTCCTGTATGGCAGAATCGCCACCGCCTGCAACAATTACTTTTTTATCATAATACAATGCCCCGTCACAGGTCGCACAAAAAGAAACACCTTTACCTATGTATTCGCTTTCCCCTTCGACAAAAAGCCTTGTGGGGCTTGCGCCTGTTGCAATTATTACTGCCTTTGACTCTGTTTCAAAGTTTTCTCCCCCGGTTACAAATTTATATCCACCTGCACCTTGCCCGCCTGTAAGCTTTAGGGTTTCTACCTGTTTATATTCTTCAGGTTTTATGCCAAGCTTTGCACAATGCTCAATGATATTCTGCATAAGGTCAAAACCGGAGATATCAGGTTTAAAGCCAGGATAATTTTCAATAGATTCTGTTGTCGTTATCTGGCCGCCTGCCATTACCCTTTCAAAAATTTTAAAATCAATTGCTGCCCTTGCAGAATAAATAGACGCTCCAAGCCCGGCAGGGCCGGCGCCAATTATAACAAGATCCGTTATAGTTTTTTCCAATTTTTTCTCCTGCAGATTATTTATACCTTCTTGCTGCGTCTTTTATTCTTGCTTCAAGCTCCTCTTCTGTCTTTATTGCCGACAGGTCAAGATCAAGGTCCATTAATAATTTTATCAGGGTTCTGACTATTTCTGTATTGGCAATTTTGTGGCCGCCTGACCTTTTACATTCAATACCCAGGTTTTCAAGAAATGAGACCATGCCTGATGGCATTGTTATCGGGACCCTGAAATAGTCTTGTTTCTTTTCCATTTACTCTCCTTAAGATAATATTTTGTATTTTTATATATATGAGTATATACA
>CAZGTW010000089.1:0-5248 GCA_964528815.1 uncultured Actinomycetota bacterium
CATTTCTTGAATTTAACATATGTGACCCCCTGTAATTGAATAATTTCTTAACCTTACACCATTTATTTTATTTGTTTTGTTTTATTTTATTTTAATATAATTTGACGCCGGCTTTCGCGCCAAAAGCCACTACTGATGTGCATCCCGGGATTATTTTGATGTATGTTTTCCTATTGTAATTGTCGGATTAAACACCCAGGCCCATTTCATAGTGCTTTTGCTTGTATTTTCCATTATATGCTCCATGCTGTTCGGGGCCACTATGACAGAGCCGGGCTCTATGTTTTCTACGCTGCCGTCGCCAAAATGGACTTTGCCAAATCCTTCGATTATAAAGATTATTTCTTCTTCATTTATATGCCTGTGGGGATCCATTTTGCTAAGGGGCGGCAGATATGCTACTCCAAAACTCATTCGCTCACTTTTTATACCTTCTGTTCCTACAAGGGGTATAACTGTGCGGCCCGGGAGTTCGACTTTTCTTGCATCAGACTCATGAAAGACTTTCATCAATATTTTCCTTTCTGTAATCTTTAAATATTCAATTATTATTTGTAACTACTGTTGCCTGTTTATTTCCGTCATAGAAATATATAGATAATTTAACTGACTTTTATTATGCCTATTTAATTACTGCTTTTTCGCCTATTTAACTACAGCTGCCAGACAGGTCTGTTATACAAAAAGGCCTTTTACGTGTTTTACTATGCTTTCGCCTGACAAACCGTATTTATTAATAAGCTCTGCAGGTGTGCCGCTTTCTGTAAAAATATCAGGAACCGCGACCGGATATACTTTAACCGGACTGCTACTGCATAAAACTTCGCATACAGAAGAATACAGGCCGCCGATTATGCTGTGCTCTTCAACTGTGACTATTTTTTTGGTGGCGCCTGCAAGTTCAGTTATTGCCTTTTTGTCCACAGGTTTTATAGAAGGCATTTCAACAAGTTTTAAACCCAGCCCGTATTTATCAGTAAGCTCTTTTGCTGCAATAAGAGCCTCATATAATATCAGCCCGCTTGCTATTATTGCGACATCATTTCCGGTATCCATAAGCAGGTTTGCTTTTCCCGGCTCAAAATCATACTTTTCATCAAATATCACTGGCGATGAATCGCGCCCTATGCGGACATAACACGGCATGTCACGGGCCCCGATATATTTGACTATTTTTTTGGTAGCGTAATAATCTGATGGGCAAAAAACTGACAGATTCGGGATGCATCTGACAATGCCGATATCTTCAAGCGCCATATGAGTGACCCCTTCTATGCCTGCGCTGAAGCCACCAAGGCCGGCAACAACTTTTACATTCAGCCTGGGGTAGCATACAAAGGTCCTTAGCTGTTCAAGCGAGCGCATGGATGTAAAAGCTGAATAGCTGGTTGCAAATACTGTCTTTCCTGTTGCAGCAAGGCCCGCCGATACCATTATCATATTCTGCTCTGCAATACCGCAGTCAAAACATTTGCCTGGATATTTCTTCCTTAAAACTTCGACTTCCATTGACTTTGAGGTATCCGCCGATACTGCTGCTATATCAATGCCTTCTTCAGCCAGTTCAAGAAGTGCCTCACCAAAGGCAAGCCTTGTTGATTTTAATTCTGTCATTTTGATTCCACCTGTTAAAAATATAAATGCTAATTTCTTTACTGTGCGGATGAGCTGTTTTTTTCATGAAGCTCTTTCATTGCTATTTCATACTGCTCCTGTGTTATTGCCTTCTGGTGCCATGAGTTATCCTCTTCCATAAAAGATACACCTTTTCCTTTTACTGTTTCGGCAATTATTGCCAGAGGTTTATTTGCATGCGGGGACCCAAATGCTTCAAGAAGGCTTGAGATATCATGGCCATTGCATTTTACAACTTCCCAGTTAAAAGACATGAATTTTTTATCAAGCGGGTCCACATCTACTATACCGCAGACATCCCCGCAGCTCTGGAACCTGTTCTTATCAATTATTACAACCAGGTTATCAAGCTTCATGTTGCCGGCATACATTGCCGCCTCCCATATAAGGCCCTCCTGTGTCTCACCATCCCCGATGATTACATATGTTTTATATTTTTTTCTGTCCATTACCCCTGCAAGAGCCATTCCTGTGCCTGCTCCAAGACCGTGGCCAAGCGAACCTGCAGTCATATCAATGCCCGGAGTTTTTCTCATATCAGGATGTCCCTGCAGCATGCTGTCAACTTTTCTGAATGTGTAAAGCTTTTCTTTCTCAAAATATCCTTTTAGCGCAAGGACCGCATAAAGCGCAGGGCAAGCATGTCCCTTGGACAGTATCAGCCTGTCCCTTTCGGGCCATTTTGGATTTTTGGAATCAGTATTCATCACGCTGAAATATAAACAGGCAAGGATTTCTGCAATTGACAGTGCAGGACCAGGATGCCCTCTTCTTTCAGGACCGATTTTATAAAGCATATCGATTACAAGCTTTCTGATTTCATTTGCCTTTAAACTTAACTCATTTTTGAGCATTATTTCCTTCCTTAGATCTTCTTTGTATATCAAGAGTTTTAAGAGCGAAAAACTTAATAAAATACGGCAAAAAGTAAAACGTTACACTCCAATTGTAATTATGCTTTACTTTTTTGTCAAAATAAATTTTAAGAGAAAAATATGTATTTAATTCCAGGCAACCCTTTCGGCAAAGCGGTACTTATCCTTATTCCAAAAGCTTTGAAAATCTTTTTAAAATCTTTGAAAATCTTTTCTTATATTTTAAACATAAACTTCGCTGCCGGGTGTCCCGCAAGATATAAGATGGTCTGCTGGATATGTTGTTAAAAGTTCACAGCCATCCTTTGTGACAACAACTACTTCCTCAATGCGTGCCGCACCGGAATTGTCTTCTGCCTTGCACCATGTTTCAACAGCAAATACCATATTTTCCTTAATTTCCTGGGGGTGTTCAAGCGAAAATCTTCTGGATATTATAGGACGCTCCCACTGGCCAAGCCCGATGCCGTGCCCGTACTGCTGCAGGAATGCCTCAGCTTCATTTTTGTATCCGAATTCTTCCGCCTTGGGAAAGCCCATAGCAACATCTTTTGTTGTAACCCCGGGTTTTATGGTATCTAAAGCATTTGCAAGCCACATTGATGCTTTTTCATATGCCTGGACCTGGTATTTGTTTGGCTTGCCGCATGAGAAGCAACGGTAATAGCATGTGCGGTATCCATTATAGGCCGAGACTGCGTCCACATATACCATATCTCCAGCCTGTATGATCCTGTCTGACGGGCAATGGGAATGTGGGATACCCCTCGGTCCGGTAACTGTCTGTATAAGTACAGCAGTTTCAGCCCCCAGGTCAAGCATTGTCTTTGAGGCAAGGCCGACTATTTCATTTTCCCTAAGTCCGGGGCGTATTGCCCTTGCTATTTTATCGTGTGCAGCTTCAGAGATAACGCATGCTCGTGTTATAAGATCGATTTCTTCTTCTGTTTTTATTATGCGTGCCTCCATCATAGCGTCCATGCCATCGACTATTTCAATACCCTCGTCCATTAAAGCCTTAAGCATAGTAATCTCTGCAACATCAACACCAAGAGGCATTTTATCCACTCCATATTCAACCATCAGATTTTTAATCTGCCTGGCAAAATCTTTTTGCAGTCCGGTTGACGGTGAAAGCGAGCCGTGATAAAGGCTTATCGGGGCTTCAATATTTCCCTCAAGCCAGGGACAGGTTATTCTTTTTGCAGGGCTTGCAAGGTCAAATAAATGCACCTTTCCTTCTCTTGGCATAAAGCAGTAATCATTCATTACATCTCTCATGCCATAAAGCATATAGGCAGATGAGAGGTAACGTATATTATCAGGCTCAAAGCATAATATAGCTCCAAGGCCCTTTTCGTTTATCATTTTTTGGGCGCGCTCAGGGCGGTCCCTGCGCAGTTTATCCATATTTACCCCGATTTCCCAGTCGTGAGAAACCGTTCCATAGCGCGACCTGTGAAATTTTTGATTATAATACATTTTAATTCCCCTCGTATAATAAGATAATAAATTTTATTAATAATATTTCCCGCAAAATATTATTCTATATTTACAAGTTGATAAAAATATAAAACCTGACTTTCATTTATGTAAAACAGCAATGGCTTTACAAAGAAGTAAACCCGCCATCGACATTGAGTATCTGGCCTGTAACATAACCTCCGTCGGGTCCGGCAAAATACACTACTGCACCGGCAATATCATCGGGTGTTGAAAGCCTGCCTATAGGTATCATATTTGTCATTTTCTCCAAAAATTCACCAACAAGAGGATTTCCCTGGTCAACAAATAAACCAGTATTTATAACCATTGGATTTACAGCATTAACTGTAATGCCGTTTTTTACAACTTCAACAGCAAGCGCTTTTGTAAAATTAATGACCCCGCCCTTTGCTGCGCAATATGCTGCATGGTTAGTAAAACCGACAACGCCCGCGACTGAAGCAATGTTAATAATTCGGCCAAAGCCATTCTTTTTCATTAACGGTACAGCCGCTCTGCACATAAGCCATACTGCATGCAGATCAACTTCTATAACCTTATCCCAGTTTTCAAGTGGTTCTTCTTCAATAGCCAACCTTGTTGATACTCCGGCATTATTGACTAAAATATCAACTTTCCCCCAGGTGGTAACTGCAGTGTCGTGTATTTTTTTACAGTTTTCCCATTTTGTAATGTCTGCTTCCACAAATAGCGCCTGGCTTCCGGCTTTTTTAACTGCCTCAATAGTCTCATCACAGGGCTTGATATCGACACAGATAACTTTTGCCCCTTCTTTACCCAGACGTATGGCTATCCCCTGTCCGATACCCCTTGCTGAGCCTGTAACAATTGCTACTTTGTCTTTGAGTTGCAACTTATAACTCCTTCCCTAATGTTTTTATTTTTCTATATTTTTAAATATCTCCAGCTTTTTTCTTTTTTTTAATCAATCCAAAAATCTTTAAATAATCCAAATCCAATCAACTAAATTTATTATTGCGTTTTATTATATCAGGGTCTTTAAATCAGGTAATTATAAATACAGTTTTGGTATACCTCTCATCATCTGAAGGTTTGGGTATTTTTCCCCTTATTTATATATAAAATAAGATTAAAAAAGCAATAGAAATCCTGATTTACTGCCTTTGGCTTTTTTTTATATTGATTTTATATTTCAAGTTACTTGGAAGCATATATTTTTCCAGTTTGACAGTCACTTAAAAAAGCTATATCATTTAAAGTTAGTAAATCGA
>CAZGTW010000090.1:0-3081 GCA_964528815.1 uncultured Actinomycetota bacterium
CTTGAAGTATATGAAGAAAAAATGAAGGGCATCCTTGACATACTATCAGAAGGTTATGGATTTCTGCGCACAAATGGTTATCTGCAGGGTTCAAATGATATATATGTTTCCCAGTCCCAGATAAGAAGGTTCCATTTAAGGCAGGGTGATGAGGTATATGGCGTAGTAAGGCCCCCAAAAGAAAATGAGAAATATAATGCGCTTTTGCGCATTGAAAAGGTAAATGAAGTAGATCCTGAATTTATCAGAAAAAGGAGGCCATTTGAGGCGCTTACACCTATTTACCCGATGGACCGCCTCAAACTTGAGACATCACATCCCAATATTACTGCAAGAATAATCGACCTTATTGCACCCATAGGAAAGGGCCAGAGGGGCCTTATAGTATCCCCTCCAAAAGCAGGTAAAACAACTATTTTAAAAGATATTGCAAACAGCATTGCAACAAACAATCCTGAAGTATATATAATGGTCCTGCTTGTTGATGAAAGACCCGAAGAAGTCACAGACATGGAAAGGTCAGTAAAAGGCGAAGTAATAAGCTCTACATTTGACCAGCCTTCTGAAAACCATATTCAGGTCTCAGAACTGGTGCTGCAAAGAGCAAAAAGGCTCGTTGAGCATGGCAAAGATGTGCTGATACTTCTTGACAGCATTACCCGTCTTGCAAGAGCATATAACCTTGCAACACCTGCAAGCGGCAGGGTGCTTTCAGGCGGTGTTGATTCAACCGCTCTTTTCCCTCCGAAGAGGTTCTTTGGGGCTGCACGTAATATTGAATTCGGCGGCAGCCTTACAATTCTTGCAACTGCACTTATAGATACCGGGAGCCGTATGGACGAGGTAATTTTTGAAGAGTTTAAGGGTACAGGCAATATGGAAATAAACCTTGACAGAAAGCTTGCAGACAAGAGGATATTCCCGGCAATAGATATAACCCGCTCGGGCACCCGTAAAGAAGAGCTCCTCATGGATGATGAAGAAGCGGCAAGTGTATGGAGACTGAGGCGCATAATTCATGAAAAGGATCCGGAGCCTGCCATTGAGCAGTTAATCGACTATATACGAAAGACTAAAACTAATAAGGATTTTTTAAATATTATAAAGGCAAGCCTTGCAAATAATAAGGCCTCCCTTAACCAGAGGGTATAAAAAGGGCACAGTGCAAAGAGGTAATTTTATTTACTTAATAAAACCCTTATGGTAATATATCGTCTTTGGGATTTACATTAATTGTGAGGTTATATAATATGAAAAAAGAAATACATCCGGCATATTACGACTGTACTGTTACATGTTCATGCGGTAATACTTTCCAGACAAGATCAACAAAGAAAGAACTGCATGTTGAAATATGCTCAAGCTGCCATCCTTTTTATACAGGCAAACAGAAACTTGTTGATTCAGGCGGAAGGGTAGACAGGTTCCAGAGAAGACTCAAAAAGGTTAAAAAATAATCCTCTTAAACTTCTGTGTATCTATCCACAAGTTAAAAGGGCACTTTTGTCCGGCCGGTATGAAATAATGAAAGTGAAACTAATAAAATATACTCCTGAACCGGAGAAAATGGTTGCAGCAGCAGCCAGGCTCTGCTATTCACCGGTTGGAGGTGAGCAGCTGCTTGAGGATATTGGCACCGAAGAAGCAAACAAGCTCGTCAGGTTTGTTGTAAAAAGCGGCCATTTAAGCACCGCAGAGCATATATCTTTCACTTTTGCAATCGAAGGTGTCTCCAGGGCGCTTACACACCAGCTGGTGCGCCACAGGCTGGCGTCCTATAACCAGCAGTCCCAGAGATATGTTAAATTCATGGGAAATTACCAGTACATAACTCCTCCTGCCATTAAGGATAATGCGAAAATGTGCTTAAAATATGATGAATTTGTAAAGCATATACACAATTTTTATGAGGAACTTCTGGAAGCGGGTGTGGAAGCAGAAGATGCAAGATATATATTGCCAAACGCATCTGAGACCAAGATAATTATGACAATGAATGGCAGGGAACTGCTTCATTTCTTCACGGTAAGGTGCTGCAACAGGGCGCAATGGGAAATAAAGGAGCTTGCAGTAACAATGCTTAAACTTGTAAAAAAGGTGTGCCCGGTAGTTTTTGAAAAAGCAGGTCCAAATTGCCTGCGTGGCCCCTGCCCCGAAGGAAAATTTACCTGTAAAAATCCCCCAAAAGAGAGTGATTTCAGTGAATGATACAGAAAGCAAAGATATTAAAATAAGCGGCTCCAACAGCCAAAAAGAATGCTGCAGCAGCAACACCTCAAAGCTCAATGTCGGCGGACAGGCCGTTCTTGAAGGCGTAATGATGCGCAGCAGGCGTTTTTGGGCAGTCGCTGTCAGGAGGCCCGACCAGACAATAGCAACCGGTGTTTTTAAAGAGATTTCTGTCATGAACAGGAAAAAAGTCCTGGGCTGGCCCTTTATAAGAGGCATAGTTGCCCTTGTTGAAAACCTGGCTCTTGGCTTTAAAGCACTGAGCTATTCGGTCAATGAATCAACAGGCGAAGAGGTAAATATCTCAAAGAAGCAGATGTCAATTTCAGTTATTATTGCAGTTATTTTTACTGTCGGGGTATTTTTTGTGGCCCCTACCCTTATAGGGCGCACATTTTCAAATTATATAGGCAATTCTTTTGTGTACAATATACTAGAGGGCCTCATAAGGATAGCATTCCTTATCGGTTATATAGCTATTGTGTCGTTTATGAAGGATATAAGGCGGCTCTTCCAGTACCATGGGGCCGAGCACAAGACCATACAGGCTTATGAAAACGGGGTGGAACTTATCCCTGATAACATAAAGAAGTATTCAAGGCTGCACCTGCGGTGCGGCACGAGTTTTTTGCTTATAGTAATGATTGTTGCACTAATTGTTTTTGCTCTTCTTGGCAAACCGCCCCTTTATATAAGGTTAATATCCAGGGTGCTTTTAATTCCTGTAATTGCAGGTATATCCTATGAGCTTATAAGGCTTGCCGGCAAATTCAGCAGGTACAAAATCATAAATATCCTGTTTTACCCTGGCCTGCTTCTCCAGAAAATAACAACCAGGGAACCTGACGAGGG
>CAZGTW010000090.1:3181-5222 GCA_964528815.1 uncultured Actinomycetota bacterium
AAGCTTGCAAGCCCGGAAATTGCTTCAGACCCGGAGAAGATTAAGGAATACGGGCGCAAAATCTCTGATCTTGAAGAAATTGTGCTTGCAGCAAAATCTTACAGGCATTCTCTTTCTGCAATAGAGGAAGCCAGGGAAATGCTTAAATCTGAAAAAGATGAGGACATGAAACAGCTCATTAGCGAAGAAATAGACAGCAGCACAAAAGAAGCTGAAAAACTTGAAAGGAAGTTACTGCTTTTTTTAACTCCAAAGGACCCCAATGATGCAAAGAACGTAATTGTCGAAATAAGGGGCGGAGCAGGGGGCGACGAAGCTGCGCTTTTTGCAGAAGTGCTTTTCAGGATGTATACAAAATATGCTGAAAGCAAAAGATGGAAACATAACATCCTCAATGCAAACGCTCTTGGCATAGGCGGTTTTAAAGAAGTTATTTTTGAAGTTGAGGGTAAACAGGTATATTCGGATATGAAATATGAATCCGGTGTCCACAGGGTGCAAAGGATACCTGTAACAGAATCCAGCGGCAGGATACATACCTCAACAGTTACAGTTGCTGTAATGCCTGAAGCAGAAGATGTCGATATAACTATGGACCCAAAAGATTTAAGAGTGGATGTGTTCAGGTCCTCAGGGCCCGGGGGCCAGTCTGTAAATACTACTGATTCTGCTGTAAGAATCACCCATATCCCGACTGGCATGGTTGTTTCTTGCCAGGATGAAAAATCCCAGCTGCAGAACAAGGAAAAAGCATTCAAGATATTGCGTGCGCGTCTTAAAGAAATCGAGGAACAGAAGCAGATGGACGAGCAGACAAAAAACAGGAGAATGCAGATCGGCTCAGGCGACAGGAGCGAGAGGATACGAACATATAATTATCCCCAGGGCAGGGTAACGGACCACAGGATAAACCTTACCCTGTACAAACTAGATGAGATACTCGAGGGAAATATATCTGAACTTATTGATGCCCTCAGGACAGCAGATGAAGAAAAAAAATTGGAAAAGCTTTAATATCCCGGGAGCTTTTTTATTTGCACGAAAACAAACAAATCTGGAACGTAAAAAATCTTCTAAACTGGGCAACAGGCTATTTTTCCACAAGGGATGTATCCCAACCCAGATTATCTGCAGAACTGCTTTTATCCGATGTGCTTGATGTTACCAGGATGGGCCTTTACCTTAATTTTGAAAAAATCCCGGATGAAAGCAAACGCAAAAAATTCAGAGAATATATATTAAGAAGGGCAGTGCACGAACCTGTCCAGTATATCCTTGCAAAGTCAAACTTCCGCCACCTTGAGCTCTATGTTGATAAAAATGTACTCATTCCAAGGCCGGAAACAGAACTTCTTGTAGACAGGACACTTTTTGCCGCATTTGAAATAGCAAAACAGAAATCAGCCATTCCTAGAAATTACAATGACGGGCCGGGGTCCCATTCGGTTAAACTAAATATACTGGAAGTAGGTACAGGAAGCGGAGCAATTGCAATCAGTCTTGCGACTGAAATTGAAGGATTTTTTAAAAAACAGTTTTCTATTCTAAAAAACCAGGGTGAAACCATACCGGCAGCATTTGAAGAAGGCAACTGCAGTTTTCAGGTATTTGCCACAGATAACAGCCAGGATGCTTTAAAAATTGCTGCAAAAAATGCAGCCGGTATTTGCTCCCCGGAAGAGGCTGATAAAATAAAATTTATAAAAGCAGATATTATCCCGGACAATATTGACTTTACAGGTATGAACCAGGAAAGCATTGATATAGTTGTATCAAACCCCCCATATGTAACTGCAGAAGGGTTTAATATGCTGCCAGCAGAAGTTAAAGATTTTGAGCCCAGAAATGCCCTGCTGGCGGGAGAAGCCGGAACAGAAGTTTACAGGAAGATAATAAAGTCTGTTATCGGGGCAAAACTGCTGGCAAAAAAAACCGGCTGCTTTATATTCGAGAGCGACCCGATTGTGTCAGGCCGCCTGGTTGATATTATAAAAGCTGACCTTGAGCGGTGCACAGTTGAAGTTGAAAAAGACTATAATGG
>CAZGTW010000091.1:0-5222 GCA_964528815.1 uncultured Actinomycetota bacterium
ATCCTATTCTTGATAAAGATGCAAGTAAATATCCTGCCCAAATAAAAATTTTTCTTTTTTTCAATCGGTCGGATGCATATCCGCTTAGTGCTTGAGAGAGTGAAACTAGTGCATCCCCTAGTCCATCCACTAATCCTAAGACTGACATGTTTGCTCCAAGAACGGTTGTTAAAAATAGTGGCCAAATTGGGTAAATTAAATTTGCTCCTAAATCATTTAGGAGTGAAGCAAATCCAAAAATTTTTACTGAGTATTGAATATAAAAACTATGATAATCTATTAAATTGCACTTGTAGCTTGATTGATTTGTTTTCTGAAACAATTCTGATTTTTAAGATAATCAAGCAGATAAAAGAAGTTATTTAATAGTTATCAGTTTATATATAAATAATTAAAAACTTATCCCTTGTAATTTAAATAGGAGGAAAATAAAAATGAAAAAATTGTTAATCAAAGTGCTGGTGATCTTAGTAATATCAGTGCTGGCAATCGCTGTTATCAGTGGTTGTAAAGCAGCTACAGAAGAAACTGCTGCTGAGACCACTGCTGCTGCTGAGACCACAGCTGCTGCTGAGACCACAGCTGCTGCAACCGAGCCCGAAGTAATAACTTTGGACATCGGATTTTATGCAGATGCTGCAGATTCATACTATCAGGTATTGGTTGATACATTCATAGCTTGTGCAGATGAAGATCCTGAATGCGACTGGAATGTCAATTTCAAGGTTGGACAGAGTACAGCTGCAGAGCAGCTTCAGGCTGTTGAAGACTTCATAATGTCCGGTTATGATGCAATGGTAGTAATACAGAACAATCCTGATACAACATCTGAGTGTATCGCTAAAGCCAAAGATGCTGGTATTCCTTACTTTGGAATTACACATTATTTTGGAAATGTTGCAAATGCTAAAGACGCTGCTGCTGCAGAAGCCTTTAACTTTATAACAGCTGGAAAATATTCAGGTGAAGATGTTGCTGCAAGAGGAGCAAAAAAGATCATCATGATAGAAGGTGTTCTGGGACAGGGTAGCGCAAGCGCACAGACAGAAGGTTTCCTGCAGGCTTATGAAGAAGCCGGAATAAGCATTGGAACTACTTCAAACGATCTGGCTGCAAATAAGATGGAAGCAAAACTTGACGGAACTCAGGAAGCTGAAGTTGTAGCATGGGCTTCTGGCGGATGGTTCTCAGATCCTGCACAGAAAGCAATGACTGACTTCATTACCTCTCTTGGTCCTGATGGTTTTGATTGCGTTTATGCACAAAACAACCCTATGATGGAAGGTGTGTTAATGGCAATGGAAGACGCAGGCCTTAATCCTTCAGACTATAACCTTACATCATGCAACGGAAGAGAGATTTCATGGCAGTGGGTAAAAGACGGCATACTTAAAAGTGACGTCAACCAGGCAGCATCGCTTGAAGGCGAAACCGTATATCAGCAGATGAAATCATACTTTAAAGGTGAAGAGTTCAGGAAATATATTCATCCTTATCTGACACCTTACAATGTTGACAATATCAATGATGTAGCTCTTGTTCCTTTCTCTGATGTAGCAGCTTATATGGCTGGAAGAGCAGCTGGTGATTTTGTAACTGATATCAATGATCCTAAATGGACAGATATGGCAGGATTTTAATTATTTATTGTAATTCTATAATACAGTTAAGCAATAAATAACCAGGCATTAGCTTGGTAACAGGGATAAGATTGACCCCATCCTTTAACAGGTTGGTGAAGTTAAAAGACAGGCGGACCTTAACAGGCCCGTCTGTCTTTTTTACTATTTGAAACAAGCAGGTTTTAGTAATATAATAAAGAGTCTAAAAATTGAATTTTCTGGTCCAAATCCTGATTTTAAAACACAGTTTTCACTATAGACAATAAAAATAATTTTATAATTTTATTATAAAGCGTTATAATCAGGACAATCTATTTAAACGAATAAGTAAGGACAAAGGAAAGTTATAATCTTTTGTACATCAGGAAAAAGCAAAAAATAATTTGCGGCAGTCTCTAATCAAAATTAATAATTAAATCAGTAAAAGAAAAGAAAGGAAGAAACAATGAATATCGGAGTATTTTTGCTATTGAAGCCTTTTGCGAGTGTGGAAGAGCAGTTAAAAATTGCTAAGAGCATGGGATTTAAATGTGCAGATGTCACAGACACCAATGCCGGGGGCAGCATGCTTGGAACTGCAGGTTTCAGTCCTACAGTCAGCCTTGATGATAATCCTTTTGAAGTAAAAAGGCTGTTTGATAAGTATGGGATGAAAATATCCACAGTATGCGCACATGCAAGCCTGCTGGATCCTTCAATGCCAAGCAGGTATGCTACAGCAGAAATAATGAAAGCAATCAGGATGGCAGCAGCTATTGGTGTAAAAGATGTCATAACAACAGAAAATGAGCCGCACACTGAGTGGGGTGAAAAACTTACATTTGAACAAAAAACATTTGTAATAGCAGAAAAACTTTATGAGCCTGTAAGAATGGCCGGGGATTATGGCGTCAGGCTGTTGATTGAAAATCATGGTCCGGTAACTGACACAATGGAAGGCTTAAGGGAAATATTCAGGCTCCTTGATAACCACCCTGCGCTTGGAATCAATCTTGATACAGGTAACAGCTGGCTCGGGGGCTCTAATCCTGTAGAGCTTGCTAAGGAGTTTAAGACCAGGATACATCATATTCACTGGAAGGATCTTGGAGAAGACTGGCTTCCCAGGAGATTAAAACAATACGGCGCAGGATTTTCCACCATTGCCATGGGCGATGGAATAATAGATATCAAGGGTGTATGCGAGGTTCTTAAAGATGCGGGTATTGAAAATTCCACCCTTGAAATAGTTGGTGGCCCGGAATTGTTTGAAAAAAGCGTTAAATTCCTGAAATCCTGTGGTATCCAGCAGTAAACTGCTTTTTAAAAAAGTTGATTTTAATTTAATAATAGTGCCATTGGCGCGAGCTTAATATATATGCTGCAGCATGCATATAAAAAGAAAGATAGCGGCAATTTTACTGCCAATGATTATTTTGAATTAATGTCGCCATTTAGAGCAATAACTTTATAAGTATTGTTATCTGCTGCAATAAAAATATTTTTATAATATTATTTTTTTAAGCAAATAAGAAATAAGAGGTAAATTATGTCAGAAGAAAAAAAAGTAGGTTTTATTGCCATGGCTGCCGGTGAGAAAACCACAGGCGAAATTCCACAGGTAGGCATAGGCATGATAGGCCATGCTTTCATGGGGAAGGCACATTCAAATGGCTGGAAACAGATGCCTTATATTTTCTGGCCGCCTGCAGCAATTCCCAGGCTTGTAAAAATATGCGGCATACCCGAGTCCGAGGTTGCTGAAGCAGCAAAAAGGTTTGGATATGAGGAATACACAACAGACTGGAAAGAAATTATAAATGATGACAGGATTAAGATTGTCGATAACGGCACTCCGAACAGCTTGCATGCAGAGCCATGCATTGAAGCTGCAAAGGCAGGAAAGAATGTGATTTCAGAAAAACCTCTTGGCAGGAATACAGCTGAAGCTAAAGAAATGCGCGACGCAGTGAAGAAATATAAAGTGGTAAATCTCTGCAATTTCAATTACAGGATGGTACCGGCAATTGTGCTTGCAAAGAATTTAATTTCCGCAGGAAAGCTGGGAAAGATCTATCATTTCAGGGCAAAATACCTGCAGGAGTGGATAATGGACCCTGATTTCCCGATGGTCTGGAGGTTAAAAAAATCCCTTGCAGGCAGCGGCGCCCTTGGCGATCTTGGTGCCCATATAATAGACCTTGCAAGGTTTCTGTGCGGTGAGCCAAAATCTGTTATGGCTGTGACCCGCACATTCATACAGGAAAGATATGACGAGTCTACTAAGAAGAAAGAAAAAGTAGATGTCGATGATGCATTTGCATCTGTATTTGAATTTGAAAATGGTGCAATCGGTACAATGGAGGCATCAAGATTTGCGGCCGGCAGGAAAAATTCAAACATCCTTGAAATCAATGGTGAGAAAGGCAGCATATGGTGGGACCTTGAGAATATGAATAATCTCCATGTTTACTGGGTGGGCGATGAACCTGGAGACACCAGAGGATTTCATAATGTAAACGTCACCGAATCCTTCCATCCTTATTATGATAAATGGTGGCCGCATGGCCATATAATCGGCTGGGGAAATATCTTTGTACACACAGCTTATAATATGGTAAATGCAGTTGTTGCAGGTAAGCCGCTTGAACCATACGCGGCAACATTTGAAGACGGTTACAGAAATGCAGTCATATGTGATGCAGTACTTAAATCTGCCGAAACCGGTAAAAAAGAAGCATGCATTTATCAATAAGGTTAAATAATTTAGAGGAATATATAACTTTACTGGAGGGTTAAGATGAAATTTGGTATAAACACACTTCTTTATACCGGCACTTATACAGATGAGCATGTAAAGGACCTGTCAAAAAAATTTGCAGAAATGGGTTTTGATGGAGTAGAGATAGCTCTCGAAAAAAAAGGCGACATTGATTATAGGAAAACAGTAAAGATTTTCAGGGAAAATGGCCTTGTATGTTCCTCGATATGCGGTTTATTTGGTGAAAACAGGGACATCAGGGGACCAAATAAAGAATATATTGAAGGCGGCCTTTCTTATATTAAAGACTGCCTTGAAGCATGTTCGGAACTGGAATGCAATGTACTTGCGGGGCCTGTTTACTCGGCAGTTGGAAGAGCAAACCTGGTAAACCAAAAGGAAAAGAAAATACAATGGGACACTGTAGTTGAAAACCTGGGGAAAGCATGCAAATGGGCGGAAAAATACGGGGTCTTTATTGCAATTGAACCCCTTAACAGGTTTGAGACTGACTTTATAAATATCTGCAAAGATGCAGTAAAAATGGTCAAAGATGTGGGCAGCAAGATGCTGAAAGTCCACCTTGATTCTTTTCACATGAATGTTGAAGAAAAGAACTCGGCAATGGCGGTCCTTGATGCCGGAGAACTTCTATATCTTTTCCATGCAAGTGAAAATGATAGGGGAGCAGCAGGCACCGGCCAGGTTCCCTGGAAAGCTATTGCAGATGCGCTGCGCAGGATAAATTATGACAGGTGGGTCGTAATAGAATCATTTACACCTGAAAATAAAGTAATTGCAAAAGCTGCTTCCATATGGAGAGATACTGAAAAAAGTAATTTCATACTTGCTGAAAAAGG
>CAZGTW010000092.1:0-5104 GCA_964528815.1 uncultured Actinomycetota bacterium
CAGTTGTTAAAGAACCAGGCAGGAGCAGTTAATGCTTAAAACCATACTTTTTGCCCTGGCGACTGGACTATCACTTATTATTGGGGTAATCCTGGGCACATCTTTTAAAATCCCGCAAAAAATAATTGCTGCAATAATGGCCTTCGGTTCAGGTGTCCTTATCTGTGCCCTTACTTTTGGCCTTATGGAGGAAGCATTCAAGCATGGGGGTTTTGATGCAATAATATTTGGTTTTCTGGCTGGCGGCGGGGTGTTTATACTTGGTGACTTTGTTATTCACAGATTTGGCGGAAGAAACTATAAAAAGAGCAGGAAAAACCGCAAGGTCCGGGAAACAAACGGAAAAGCAATCTTTTTTGGGGCAATGCTTGACGGCATACCGGAATCAATAGCTCTTGGCATAGCCCTGCTTTCAAAAAACGGGATTGGCATACTCATGGTATCGGCTATATTTTTATCCAACCTGCCCGAAAGCATCTCATCTGTAGATGATCTTGAAAAAGAAGGCATGTCAAAAAAACAGATATATCTGATGTGGGGAATTGTCAGTATTGTAGCAGTTGCTTCAACATTACTCAGCTATTTATTTATGGGAAGGCTTGAAGCAAATACACTGGGAATTATTGAAGCTTTTGCTTCAGGTGCAATACTTGCAATGCTTGCAGACAGTATGATGCCTGAAGCTTACGAAAACGGCGGTTACCTGATTGGCATATTGACAATACTGGGTTTTTTAACGGCATTTATATTATCAAAAGCATAATCACAGGTTATGCAATCAAATATTGCATTATTTCTTATGCCAAAATGTAATTACAGGTTTATATTTTATCAAGGTCTAATTATAATATCTTTCTATGGATAAACTTCAAAATATTATCACAGAAGAGAAAACCCGAAGGCTCGTATCAATTGATGCGCTCAGGGGTTTTGATATGTTCTGGATAATAGGCGGTGCAAAACTTGCCGGTATTATTTTCACCCTTAAGCAGGTTCCATGGATGGCCAGAGTAGCATCAGAATTTGAACATTCAAACTGGCACGGTTTTACTTTTTATGACCTTATATTTCCGCTTTTCCTTTTTATAGTAGGGCTTGCAATACCTTTTTCATTAGCTAAATACAGCCGTGGTGCAGATAGTTTTAAAAAAAGTGCAGCATACGGCTATATAAGGATAATAATAAGGACCGTTACGCTTCTTGTGCTTGGTTTTATTGTAAATGGGCTGCTGGATTTTAATTTCAGTTCTATGAGATGGCCTGGCGTTCTGCAGAGGATAGCGATTTGCTACCTGTTTGCAGCTGTGATTTTAATGTTAACAAAGGGAAAGTACCGGGCCCTGATTATTGGAACAATAATAATTATAATATTGGCCGGATACTGGGCAGCAATGCGTTTTATTCCTGTGCCCGGCGGGGCAGCAGGTGATTTATCGCAGGAGGGCAATCTGGCAGGGTATATTGACAGGGCAATAATTCCCGGAAGTTTCTGCTGCTATGGTTATGGTGATAATGAGGGGCTGCTTACCACCCTGCCCTCAATTGCCTCTACTCTCATTGGTGTCATGGCAGGCCTGCTTTTAAAAACGGAAAAATCTCATAATTATAAACTCAAATGGCTGTCAATTGCAGGCGCCGGTTCGTTTGCTGCCGGTTTCCTGTGGAACATTGTATTTCCTGTAAATAAAATATTATGGACAAGCTCTTATGTATTGTTTTCAGGCGGACTGAGCCTGCTGTTATTTGTATTTTTCTACTGGCTGATTGATGTAAAAGGCTATAAAAAATGGGCCTTCTTTTTTACTGTTATCGGTATGAATGCAATAACAATATATGTTATACAGGCAATATTTGATTTCGGCATAATAACTGATATTTTCCTGCATGGTTTTGTCGGGCGACTTGGCATTGTCAAAGACATTTTTTATATGGTTTGCTTTATTGCTGTAAAATGGCTTTTCCTTTATTTTCTTTATAAAAAGAAAATATTTTTAAAAGCATGATAAATAAAATAATTATTACTTATATCTGGAGGGGGAAATTATGAAAAACATATTATGTTATGGCGATTCGAATACTCATGGCACCATACCTATTGACTTTGATATCATGGAAAAAGCAGTGGTACTTAGCGAATACAGGCTGCCTTATGAAAAAAGATGGACGGGTATCCTGCAGAAAGAACTTGGTCCGGAATACAGGGTAATTGAAGAGGGCTTAAATGGAAGGACCACGGTCTGGGACGATCCTGTAGAAGGCCTGCATAAAAACGGGTTAAAGTATCTTGTCCCGTGCCTTGAATCCCATGCGCCCATTGACCTGGTGCTTTTAATGCTTGGTACAAATGATTTGAAAACAAGGTTTTCTGTGTCTGCTTATGATATATCCCTCAGTGTAGGGGTGCTTGTAAACACAATTCAGTCAAGCGGTTTTGGCCCCGGAGGCAAGGCGCCCCAGGTGCTTGTGATGAGCCCGGCTCCAATCGGAAAATTGACTCATCTTGGCGGTTTATTTTCAAATGGAGTTGAAGAATCATATAAACTTGCAGGTTATTATAAAAAAATTGCAAAATTATACGGGTGCCATTTCATTGATGTTGGAAAAATAATCAAGACAAGCGAACTTGATGGCATACATTTCAGTGAAAATGATATTGCAAAACTGGGAACAGAACTGGCAAAGGCAGTTAAAGGTATAATGTAATTTATCTTTTAAGCAGGATTCCAAAAAGGCCCCTTATCAGCTCGCGCCCTATCTGCCTCCCGACTGAGCTTGCGGCAGATTTTGCCACTTTTGTTAAAACTGAATCCTTTTTTGCTTTTTTGTAAGTGCGAACACCATAATCATATCTTTGCCTGCGGTAAACAGTATCTGCCCTGCTGTCCCTTTCAATTATTTCCTGACTAGTGGCAGCTTTTTTCTGCAGCACTTCATATGCCGATTCCCTGTCAATTGTGGTCTCATATTTATGGTAAAATGCTGAAGCCTGGATAATCTCATTTCTTCTTTCAGGTGAAAGAGAACCCAGTTGGCTTGCAGGTGGAATCACAAAGGCCCTTTTTACTATTCCAGGTAAACCCTCATCATCCAGGAAAGAAATAAGCGCCTCTCCGACTTTTAATTCGGTCAATGCCTGTTCAACATCGAGTTTTGGATTGGGGCGGAACGTATCTGCAGTTGCTTTTAGGACAGTAAGCTCCGCGGGAGTAAATGCGCGCAGGGCGTGCTGTACTTTGTTACTTAACTGTCCAAGTACCTTATTATTAATATCTGTAGGGTTATGGGTTATAAAATAAACGCCCACGCCCTTGGAGCGTATTAATCTTACCACCTGCTCTATCTTGTCAAGCAGGACTTTCGGAGCCTCGGAAAATAACAGGTGTGCCTCATCAAAAAAGAATACGATTTTCGGTTTGGGCAGATCCCCGACTTCCGGCAGTTGTTCGTAAAGCTCCGAGAGCAGCCACAATAAAAATGTTGAATAAAGAGCCGGTGCCTGGAATAACCTGTCGGAAGCAAGGATATTTATATAACCGTTTCCCTCACTATCAGTTTTTAAAAAATCATATATATCCAGTTCCGGTTCTGCAAAAAAATTGTCAGCGCCCTGTTCTTCAAGTGACAGGAGCCCGCGCTGTATTGCCCCTATGGACTGTATGGAAACATTGCCATAATCGATTGTGTAATCTTTTGCATTATCTCCAATATATTTAAGCATCTGCCGCAGGTCCTTCAGGTCTATAAGTAATAGGCCATTGTCATCTGCCACTTTAAATACTAAGTTTAATACTCCTGACTGAACATCATTTAAGCCAAGCAACCTTGAAAGCAGAAGCGGACCCATTTCTGATATAGTTGTTCTTACAGGGTGTCCCTGTGTTCCAAATACGTCCCATAAAACTGCGGGAAAACCACGGTACTTGAAATCACTAAGCCCGAGGTTTTTTATCCTCTCATCGATTTTAGGATTACCTCCGCCTGCATTGCATATACTTGCAACATCGCCCTTAATATCTGCAAGAAATACAGGCACTCCAATCGAACTGAATGCTTCTGCAAGAACTTTGAGTGAAACGGTCTTTCCTGTACCAGTTGCTCCCGCAATCAGGCCATGGCGGTTTGCCATTCTTGTGCTCATATAAATTGGTTCTTCGCCCTTTGCAAACAATAACTTATATGAATCAGGCATTTACTTCTCCTTGTCCTTGATTTTTTCTTTAAAATTTTTAACAAATTTTTCAACTTTTGGTGATATTACCGCTCTGCAGTATGGCTGGTAAGGATTGTTGAAAAAATATTGCTGGTGATAATCTTCAGCAATATAAAATCTATCAAACTCTTTGAGTTCAGTGACAACAGGATTTTTAAATCTGCCCGACTTCCCGAGCCTTGATATTACTTCACCGGCAATTCTTTTTTGGGAAGCTGAATTATATAGGATTATTGAGCGGTACTGGGGACCGATATCATTGCCCTGCCTGCCGGGTGTAGTAGGGTCATGCACTGAAAAAAATATTTCCAGCAATAATTCATAACTTATTATTGATGGATCAAATATGATTTTTATTACTTCTGCATGGCCGGTTTTTCCGCTGCAGACTTGATTATAGTCCGGATTTTCTGTTATACCACCGGCATAACCGGATATTACTGAAGATACGCCCTTGAGCTGTGAAAAAACTGCTTCCAGGCACCAGAAACATCCTCCGCCAAAAACAGCAAATCTGCTATTTTCTTTTTTTGATGGCAGAAAATCCAGGGAGATAGAATTGACACAATGCCTGGTATTTTTTTCAGTAAAGCCCTCGCCTTCAAATACGTGCCCAAGATGTCCACCGCACATTGCACATAATATCTCGGTCCTCATCCCGTCAGCATCGGGCTGCCTTTCTACTGAACCTTTTATTTCCTCATCAAAACTCGGCCAGCCGCAGCCTGAATTGAACTTGCTCCCCGAGTTATATAAATTGGTTCCGCACTGCCTGCACACATATGTTCCATCTTCAAAGTATTTATCATATTTTCCGGTAAATGGCGGTTCAGTTCCCTTGTAAAGTATTACCCTTTTTTCTTCAGGTGATAATTCGTTTAATTTCATTTTTAT
>CAZGTW010000093.1:0-1924 GCA_964528815.1 uncultured Actinomycetota bacterium
ATATATAACTTCAGGATTTATCTTGCCTGTCATGATTTTTTGTTTGATTATGATATGCAAAAAAAATTAAATGGTATAAAATTTCAATGCTTATAATAACTTATAATAAGGATGGCTGATATGTGCCTTGCAATACCTGCCAGAGTAATAAAAATTAATAAGAACATTGCAGAGATAGAAAGCCTTGGCGTTAAAAAAAAGATCGATATATCCCTGCTGCCGGAAGTTAAGGCAGGAGACTTTGTAATAGTGCATGCCGGTTTTGCAATTCAGATAATTGACAGCAGTGAGGCACTGATTACCGAAGGTTACTGGAAAGAATATTTTGCTGAAACAGGCGATGAATATGAAGAAATGTTTATTGCAGAATCTCCTGAAAAAGATGATGTTCAATAAACGGTTTACCGAATAAATGAAAAATTTTTGATTTTTAACCTGATGGAAAAGCTTCAAAAAACACTGGATGAAATAAATTACCTTGCTGCAAATATCACTGCAGCCGGAAAATGCAAAAAAATAAATATAATGGAAGTTTGCGGTACCCATACAATGTCAATAGCAAGGTATGGGCTTGCCCAGCTCCTTCCGCCCGGAATAAACCTTATAAGCGGCCCCGGATGTCCTGTATGTGTGACTCCTGCAAAGGAAATAGACAATATTATCGGAATAATACGCAAATATAAATTAACTGTATTTACTTTTGGCGATATGATAAAAGTACCTGGAACATTTTCCAGCCTTTCAGCGGAAAAAATGTCAGGAGCAGAAATAAAGATTTGCTACTCCCCTTCTGATTCCGTAAGGTTTGCTGAACAAAACCCTAAAAAAAAGGTGATGTTTGTCGCAATCGGCTTTGAAACTACGATTCCGCTTACCTCAGTCGTAATCAAAGATGCTTTTAAAAAGAGGCTTAAAAATTTTTTTGTTTTTTCAACTCATAAAATCATCCCTCCTGCTCTTGATGCATTATTGTCTGATAAAAATGTTAAGGTTAACGGGCTTTTGCTGCCCGGCCACGTTTCAGCAATCATAGGTTTGGAACCGTATGGATTTATAGCATCAAAATATAAAATCCCTTCAGTTATAAGCGGTTTTGGCCCTGAAGACATCCTTATATCAATAAAAATGATACTTGAACAGCTAGCCAGCGGCAGGCCAGGCATAGAAAACAGTTACACAGGAGTTGTAAAAAATGATGGAAACCCGTATGCATTTTCAATGATAAACGAGGTCTTTACGCCGGTAGATTCGGAATGGAGAGGCCTGGGTAATATACCTTTAAGCGGTATGGAATTAAAAGATATCTATTCTGTTTTTAATGCAAGGAAATCTTTCCCGGTCAAGGTAGACTCCTTGCCTGAACCTGCAGGTTGTGCATGCGGAGAAATATTAAAAGGGATAAAAAAACCCACCGGCTGCAGGCTTTTTGCTGTAAGTTGCAGGCCGGACAATCCTGTGGGTCCCTGCATGGTTTCATCAGAGGGCACATGCGCAGCTTATTTTAAATATTTAAGAAGGAAATAAATGGAGCCATTAAACATTAAAAGCAGTAAAGCTGCAGGACATTCAAAATATTCAGAAAATAGCAGTAGAAGCCATGGGTCCGGCATATCAATTTCCCATGGTGACGGCGGTTTTAAAACTGGTGAGCTTATAGAAAAAACTATAGGCAGATTTATAAAAAACAGCATTCTTGATAATTTTGAAGACAGCGCAACACTAATGTTCGGCAAACACAAGGTTGCATTCACCACAGATAGTTATGTCATTGACCCTGTGTTCTTTCCTGGCGGAGACATAGGCAGACTAAGCATATGCGGCACAGTTAATGACCTGGCCACTGCAGGTGCCGTTCCAAAATACCTGAGCCTTTCTTTCATACTTGAGGAAGGTTTCCCGCTGGTTTCACTGGAAAAAATCATGG
>CAZGTW010000093.1:2024-5074 GCA_964528815.1 uncultured Actinomycetota bacterium
GATTTACCAGTTTTCTTATTGCAGATATTATACCTGGTATGCTTTTTTCAACTGCAGGACTGAGCTTTTCGCCAAATCCCACAAATTCCGGTTTAATGCCCACTATGTGTATTTTAACAGGAATATTCAGCGTTTTTAAAAGTTCAAAGACTTCTGAAAGATCTATGTCGTGAAGAGAAAAACTTTTAAGGCCCTTTTTCTTTTTTTTGATTTCTTTTATATTCTCAGGACTAAAAACCACTATTTCCCCTGTTTGCTGTCCGGCATCTACCGCATCGATTATCACAGCCCTGTCGGCCTGTTGTATCATGAAAACAAGGTCCACCCCTGATGTCCCGCCGTCAATAATTTCAATATTCTTATTGTCCTCAAAAATCCCGTTTTTTTGAATTTCTTCAATTGCCCTGATGCCTATGCCATCATCACCCATCATGATATTGCCAAAACCTATTATTTTGATTATCTCATTGTTTGAAGATGTTATATTGCTCATGTTTTCCCTTTTAAATTGACTGTACCGGTTATTTTTGCATATTATATAACGGTTCAATCAAGAAAGAAAATATGATGAAAAATTGCCTGTAAAAAAGACAAAACTGTTTGTTTTTTTAAGCCAAAAGTGTATACTACTTTTTTCGGGGAAAAAACTAAAACTTAAGTTTGCTATGACAATTTTTCGACAAGGGGAAGTATTTTGGAGAATATAAATGCAGTAATCAAAAAATCCGTGCTGGCAAAAGACATAGTCAGCCTGGACATTTTTAATCCCACAATTGCATCCAAAGCCAGGGCTGGACAATTTGTAGTTGTCAGGGTGTTTGAAAATAGTGAGAGGATACCATTGACTATAGCTGACAGCGACCCTGACAGCGGGATAATAAACCTGACAATACTTAAAAGAGGCAAGTCCACACAGATATTGTGCAATATAGAGGAAGGTTTGATCATAAGCGACATTGCCGGCCCTCTCGGAAAGAATACTGAAATTGAAAATTTCGGGACCGTAGCAGTAATCGGAGGCGGAGTTGGAATCGCTCCGACACTGCCGATAATAAAAGCAATGAAAAAAGCCGGAAATCACGTCATAACAATTTTTGGCGCAAGAACAGTAGACGGTCTTATCTTTACGGATGAAGCAAAAAAATACAGTGACGAATTCTATATTTGTACTGATGACGGCAGCCAGGGATATAAAGGATTCGTTTCAGGGTTTCTCTCAGAATACCTGGATAAAAATGCTGGTAAAAAAATTTCCAGAATCATAGCAATCGGCCCTGCCCTGATGATGAAGGCTGTTTGCGATGTCACTAAAAAAGCTTCAATAAAGACTATCGTATCCCTTAATCCAATAATGGTTGACGGCACCGGAATGTGCGGTTCATGCAGGGTTGAAGTTGCAGGCAAGACTAAATTTGCATGCGTAGACGGCCCTGAGTTTGACGGACACGAAGTGGATTTTAAACTGCTTATCGACAGGTTAAATATATACTGTGAAGAAGAAAACACTTCACTTGATAAATACACGGAGAATCACAAATGCAGAATGAACAATTAAAACCAAAAAAAGAAAAAATACCAAGGACAAAAATATCCGAACAGGATGCAGGCTTAAGGATACAGAATTTTAATGAAGTTGAACTGGGTTATTCCGAAGAAGAAGCAGTCAGAGAAAGCAGCAGATGCCTTATGTGCAAAAAACCCAGATGCATAGATGGCTGCCCTGTAGAAATAGACATAAAAAGCTTTATAGCTTATATAAAAGAAAAAGAGTTTACAAAGGCACTTGAAAAAATACGGGAAAAGAATTCGCTTCCCGGGGTCTGCGGAAGGGTCTGCCCGCAGGAGGACCAGTGTGAAAAAGTCTGCATATTAGGGATAAAGGATGAGCCGGTTGCAATAGGAAAGCTTGAAAGGTTTGCAGCAGATTATGCAAAAAAAGGCTCCTCTGATTGTGTCCGGGAAAATAAGCAATACGCAGAAGATGAAGTTACAGATAATGACAGCAGCAGCAAAAAAATCAAGGTCGCTGTTGTAGGCTCCGGCCCTGCGGGGCTTACCTGCGCAGGTGAGCTTGCAAAGCTTGGATATAAGGTTACTATGTTTGAGGCACTTCATAGTGCAGGAGGTGTGCTTGTTTATGGAATCCCGGAATTCAGGCTTCCCAAATCAATTGTAAAAGAAGAAGTTGAATTTATTGAAAAACTTGGAGTGGAATTAAAATTAAATGCCATAATCGGTAAGACCTTTACAATCGATGAACTTATAAAAGACGGTTATAAAAGCATTTTCCTGGGAACCGGAGCCGGACTTCCTTACTTCATGGGAATACCCGGAGAAAATTATAATGGAGTTTATTCGGCCAACGAATATCTGACTAGAGTAAATCTAATGAAATCATACCTCTTTCCCGAATGGGATACTCCAATAAAAAAGGGGTCAGTTGTTTCTGTCGTTGGCGGAGGTAATGTTGCACTTGATTCTGCAAGAACAGCAAAAAGGCTGGGTGCAAAAAAAGTCTACATAATTTACCGGAGAAGTGAAGTTGAAATGCCTGGAAGGATAGAAGAAATCAAACATGCAAAAGAAGAAGGCATTGAAATGATGTTTTTAACGAACCCTGTTGAGCTCCTCGGTGAAAACGGATGGGTAAAAAAAATCAGGTGCATCAGGATGGAGCTTGGAGAGCCTGATGATTCAGGCAGGAGAAGACCGATTCCTGTGGCTGGTTCTGAATATGATATCGACACTGATATAGCAGTCATTGCCATAGGACAGGGCCCAAATCCGGTTTTAACGCAGACCTCACCTGATATTATGCTTAATAAAAGAGGTAATATAATTACTGATGAAGCAGGCAAAACCAGCAAAAAAGGTGTTTTTGCAGGCGGAGACATAGTCACGGGCGCCGCCACTGTAATACTTGCTATGGGCGCCGGGAAAGTAGCAGCAAGAGCTATGGATGAATATTTAAAGACAGGCAAATGGTAAAGTAATTGATTTCAGGTTATAACAGGAAAAAATGTTTAAAGAAAAAAGCAGAAAAAATTATA
>CAZGTW010000094.1:0-4843 GCA_964528815.1 uncultured Actinomycetota bacterium
CCGAATATGAACCTTATCTTATGCTTGGGGGCGGGACTCCCGGTGTAAACCTTGTAAAAGGTGAAAATGTATATGTTTATGATATTGAAGGAAGCAAATATATTGACTGCACCAGCCAGTCCTGGGCGCTGCATCTTGGATATGCCCATCCGGAGCTGAACCAGGCGATAAAAGAGCAGATCGATATTGCTCATCATTTCCACACAGGTTTTTATACTGTCCCGAGATACCTGCTTGCCAAAAAGATTGCTGAACTGTTCCCTGAGAAAATGAACAGGGTACTTTTTACAATAGGCGGAGGAGCCTCAATAGAGGCTGCTCTTAAAGTGGCAATACTTAACAGGCCAAAGGCGCATAACTTCATATCTTTATATGGCGGTTATCATGGTACCTCATTTATGACAACCGGGGCATCCCACACAGGCACCATGGCAAGCGGCTCGTTCCATGGCGGGGCGGACCTCGCCCACTTCACACAGAATTTTATAAGAGTGCCGGCCCCGTATTACTACAGGCCGTATTTTGAAGTCTGCAATATCGATGACAGGGATGAAATAGACGACAGATGCCTTGATATGCTTGAGATGCAGATAAAATACGGTTCGACGGGACCGGTGTGTGCATTGCTTATGGAACCTCTGCAGGCAAGCGGGGGCCAGATAATATTTTCAAAAAAATACCTACAGGGCGTAAGGGACATTTGCGACAGGCATGGGATAATACTTATATGGGACTGCATACAGACAGCTTTTGGAAGAATGGGGCAGTGGTGCGCAGCAAATCACTACGGGGTAACACCTGATATCATGGTGCTTGGAAAGTCAATGGGCGCAGGTTATCCAATAAATGCAATTGTAATTCATGACAGCCTGCAGGGCGTCAAAATGGATGGCATAGACCTTCACACTTTTGGAAATAACCAGGTGAGCCAGGTTGCGGCCCTGAAAATGATTGATATAATTGAAAAGAACAATATCCTGGAAAATGTAAGGCAGGTCGGAGCATTTATACGTGACGGTTTGATGCAAATGCAGGAAAAATCAGGCCATATCGGTGAGGTAAGAGGAATCGGGTTCCATATAGGTGTAGATCTTGTAAAGGACAGGCAGACCCGGGAGCCGGATTACAGCGGCTGCACAGCAGTGCGTGACGGCGGTTTTAAAAACGGCATTATTTTTGGTGTCGGCGGTACGGGTAAAGGCAAATGTGTCCTTAAAATAAAGCCCCCTCTTATAACAACGAGAGAACAGGGAAGTGAGATACTGGAAAAATTTGCTGCAACAATGAAAGATGTTTACGGTGAAAAACTATAGATGAAAATACCGGAAAAAAGACGGATTGAAATAAGGGAACTGATACAGAAAGAGAAATCTGTCAGTGTGGAAAGAATAGCTGACAAGTTTGGCATTTCCGTTATTACTGTACGCAGGGACCTGGAAAAACTCCAGGAACAGGGGTCTATAACAAAGGTCCATGGCGGAGCAATTATAAAGAGCAGTTTCACTTTTGAACCGGTATTTGAAATACAGAAGGAACTGCACATAGAAGAAAAACAAAGGATTGCTGCTGAAGCGGTAAAGAGGATCAGTGACGGTGATTCAATAATAATAGAATCAGGAAGCACATGCCTTGCCATGGTGAAATTCCTTACCGGAAAAAATAACTTAAGGATATCCACAGCGGGTGTTTCAGTTGCAAATGAACTTTTAAAACTTGTGCAGGTAAAAAAGGATTTTGAGGTCTGTGCATGCGGAGGGATACTGAGAGAAGGCTCCAGCACATATGTCGGGCCGCATGCTGTAAGTTATTTCAGGAACTTAAATGTTGAGATAGCTTTTATAGGTTCTGTCGCTATTTCGCTTACAAAAGGACTTTCAACTGCCACACAATTCGATGCTGAAATCGTAAAGGCTGTCACCGAGTGTGCAAAGAAGGTAATAGTGCTTGCAGACAGCTCAAAATTTGGAAAAGAGTCATACATTAATTTTCTACCTTTTGAAAATATTACCGAGATAATTACAGACAGCAATATAGAGCAGGATATAGCAGACAGCCTTACCAGGCAGGGTGTAAAGCTTACTATTGTTTGATTTTAATGATGCTGAAGCGCATTGTCACTGGACAAACTCTTTTTAAAAAAGAAAATAAAGCAGCATCTGCAATCGTAGGTTAAAATTTTTTCATAAATGACCTTTAAAGAAACAATTATTAATACAATAAAAGGCAAAAAGACTGGCCATGTTCCTTTTATTCCAAGACTTGATATCTGGTACAAATCCAATAAATTAAGAAACAAACTTCCCAAAAAATACAAAGACTGCACTTTAGAAGAAATAGTAAAAGACATGGGCCTGGGTTCTCACACTGTGGTCCCTGATTTCAGCAATTACAGAAGCAGAAACAGTGTTGCCCTTTCAGGGCTGGGCATATCTGACTTAAAAACCAACCCGTATAAAATAAATACTGGCAACCTTGATTTTGATTTTAAAACTGACAGCAGTGGCGTCACTCAAACCATATACAGGACACCTTTTGGAAGCATAACGACAAAAACCCTGTATGACTGCAGGATGAAAGAGAGCGGTGCGACTATAGGCCATACACTGGAGCATGCATTTAAAACTGCCGCTGATGCAAATGCCATAGGATATATTTTTGAAAATATCAAAGTAGAAAAAAATTATAAGGATTTTGCAGAATATAAAGATTCTATCGGAGAGAACGGCATAGCTGTTGCATTCTGCATGTTATCGGCATCACCGATGCACCATATCATGAAAAGTCTTTGCCCGTTTGAGAGTTTTGTATATCAGCTCCATGACAATCCCAAAGTATTTGAAAGCATTGCGCAAAAAATAGATATTTTCTTCAGTGAAGTGGTAAATATTGCTGCGTCAAGTGATGCAGAAGTGGTATTTTGCGGGGCCAACTATGACAGTTTCCTTACATGGCCATTATTTTTTAAACAATATATCACCTCATACCTGAAAAAATATTCAGCTGTTTCCCATCAAAAGGGTAAGTTTTTTTTAACTCATGCAGACGGTGAAAATGAAGGCCTTATAAATGAATATGTGGAAGGCTGCATAGACATTGCTGATTCTATATGCCCGTATCCAATGACAAAACTAAAACTTGAAGACATAAGAAAAGTATTTGCAGGAAAAATTACAATCTGGGGCGGCATACCTTCCATATGCACCCTTGAAGAATTTATGAATGAATATGAGTTCGACCGTTATTTATACAGTTTAGCAGACAGCATCGGAAGAGGGGAACATATAATTTTAAGTTTTGCCGACACTACTCCTCCGGATGCAAAATTTGAAAGAATAGGTAAAGTGGCTGAATTTGCCGAAAGCCTGAAACTCTCTTAAATGAAACCGATGACTTTTCATTAATCCTTCTGTATTTTACCGTTTACATAATTGTCTGAATATCTAAGGCTCCCATCCTCATTCCACATTTTTGATACACCATGTCTCTTGTCATTGACATAATGATCTTCACTTTTTATATTGCCGTTCTCATAGAATGTTTTGAATACACCATTCATTTCTCCATTGACATACTCTATGCTTTTTGCCAGATTGCCATTCTCATAATATTCGGTTGTAGTACCTTCCCTTTTGCCATCAGAATTAACCATCCAATGTGACTTAAGATTTCCATTATCATAATAACGTTTAAAATCAAAAGGTCTAGTATCTTTAAACAGTGTGATTGATGAAAGTTTGCCATTTTTATAATTTATGTTAGTACTGGTTTCGTTTTTATCAGGTGTTATGTTTGCAAAAGCAATATATCCATCCTTAAAACCAATTGATGCTTCGTAGTTTTCCAGCCTGGAAAACACACTCTTTGTCTTTCCATCTTCGCCAAATTCTATCCTGAATAAATGCGGTGCATTTCCCTTATATAGATAATTTGCTTTCAATAGCTTACCGCCCACATACTCAATGGTCCATCCAAGTTGAGCACTTGAGGAATTTTTATAACCTGCCATATAATCACCTTCAGGACTATCCTCACGGGTTTTTCTCTCCCAATATTCCAACTTGTCATAATCCACTCCGTCGGTAAAACCAAAATATTCACTTAAGAATGCATCAAGCCCTTCAAAAGGCACCGACTGTAATCCTTCAAGTTTTTCTATATCGACCTGAGAATAAGTATATTTTGCTTCTGTTATATCTGAGATCTCTTTATCGGTACCGGATTTGGTGTCATCGCCAATGTCCTTGTTATCTGCCTTATCACTTTTTGTTTTGCTGTCATCTTTTTCATCATCTTTCATATCTTCAGCAGCATCTGCGACAAGCTCATCAAGATCGCTGTCAGTGAGCCCTGCAATTTCAATAAGGGATTCTATAGCTTCTCCCATGCCCTCAGCAGCAAGGTCCTTAATATTTTCTTCACCGGCTGACCTTGCCAGTAAATCAACCATCTTATTTATTGCTTCCTCATCCAATTCACCCTGAAATTCATCAGGATCAATGCCGTCCAGCTGCCTGATTACAGCCTTGCTGACATCCTGGGCCCATTTGCCCACATACTTTTCCAATACACTCTTCCAGCTGTCGCCAAATATCTCACGCACAATATGTGTCCCCTTATCTGCAATCCCTGTGCCTTCAATAAGAGTGTCTCCGCCCAATGTGGTAAGGACGATGCCGGCGATTCCTTCAAATATCTCCTCGGGTGTTGAAGTTGGATTTGATAATTTAACGACAGACTTGCCAAGCTCAGTAAGCCCTGAACCAATTAGCCTGGTTACATATGCAGTGCCCGCCCCTATCATCTTATTATTAGTTGCAGTCTCTGCCAGCCAGCCCGTCACTTC
>CAZGTW010000095.1:0-1442 GCA_964528815.1 uncultured Actinomycetota bacterium
GAAAGACAGCATGACAATGACTTCAAAAGAAAGGTTTATGACGGCACTTAATAAAAAAATACCGGACAGGGTACCTATTTTTGAGTTCCCCTTCAGCCAGAAACTGCAGGAAATAATCATCGGTTACAGGACCAGTCTGTATGACGGGGAGGCTGTAGTAAAAATGGCAGACAAGCTGGGTATAGATGGCGTGCCCGTGTTTCTGGGCGGTTACTGCGGAGTGGAGTTTTTTGAAACAGAAGATGAAAGGTATACTGATGACTGGGGAATATTATATGAAAGAAAAGGCTGGCCGATAACTTCCCAGATAAAAAACCCTGTTTCCGGGAGGAAGGAATGGGAAACTTACAAGTTGCCGGATCCCGGCCAAAATTGGCGGTTTAAGCAGCTAACTGATGCAATAAAAGCAAATTCAGCGGAAAAAGCCATTATCAGCTGCATCAGGGGGCCGGTATCTTTTATGAGCTGGTTTTTGATGAGCATAGATAAGCTTTCAATTGCTTTTGTCGATGACCCTGCTCTCGTAGACAGCATATGCAATAGCTTTATAAACTGGAGCCTGGACCTTGCCGGGAGGGCTGCAGGTATCAAAGGTTTTGATGCATTCCTGATAGCCGATGACTGGGGCATGTCTAAGAGTCTTTTAATATCTCCGGCATACCTGAGGAGGTTTTTTATAGGTCCATATAAAAAGCTGGTGGAAGGCATAAAATGCATGGGTTTTCCTGTCATTATGCACAATGACGGAAATATCTGGGAGGTCCTTGATGATATAGCAGCCATAGGAGTAGACGCATACCACCCTGTGGAAAAGGCGGCAACAATGGACCTTAAAACTGTCAAGCAAAGATATAAGGGAATATTGTGCCCGATTGGCAATATTGACAATAAAGGGATACTTGTAAGCGGCAGCGTAGAGGATGTAAAAAAAGAGACACTGCGCTGTTTAAGAGAAGGCTCTGAAAATGGCGGGTATATAATTTCTTCTGACCACAGCCTGCATGATGATATGCCTGTGGAAAATGTCATAGCCTATACAGATACGGTAAGAAAATACGGCAGATACTATAACGGCAAGCTGAGACTGGAATAATTCTGTTTAAATATAAACTATAAAAAGGTGTTTGCTGCTTATGTAAAAGCAGTTTTTTGTTTAAAAGATGATAAAATTATAAATTTATTTGATTTTTTTTGAATTTATATTTATTATTATGTCTTTATAAAGTTATTTTTTTAATATTGGACCAATCATTATTTCATAGCCGGGATATCTTAATTTATATTTTCCAGTTAATTTAAACAATTTAGTAAATTCAAATTTTTAATATAAGTAATATAAATGGGCGGATCAATTAATATAAAAAACATAAAAGGAGGAAAATAATGAAAAAAATAGTTATTTTGCTGATTGCCCTGGCTCTTGTGTTCACAATTGCAGGGTG
>CAZGTW010000095.1:1542-4726 GCA_964528815.1 uncultured Actinomycetota bacterium
TGCGACCTGATTATAGATTTCAACTGGATTCCTGAAGTAGGCGCACAGATGCTTAAGATGTGCAATGATGCTGGTGTAAAGCTGATATCAATGGACACGATATATGAAGGCACTTACTATTTTGGAGCCAACTCATATACCGCAGGCCAGGTACTTGGTGAATACATGGCTGAAGTCATAAAGGATAAATGGGGCGGTAAAGTTGACACCTTTGTAGGGGTATATTATCTTGCCGGCGGCGACATAGTGAAGGATAGAGTAACAGGCGTTATTGATTATTTAAAAGAAGCTGATGGCATTGAGTGGCCTGCAGACGATCTAGTGTTTATTTTTGACGCAGGTTCATCCGAGCAAACAGTCAAGTGTAAACAGACAGCGACCGATTTTCTAACAGCACATCCTGACTTGAAACATGTAGTTTTCAGTGCACATAATGACGAAAGCGGGGCAGGGCTATTTGCAGGTATTGAAGCATCAGCAAGAGAAGCAGACTGCCTTGTTGGCTCATGTGGTGGAGACACTCCGTTCCGAGACCACCTGAAAGCAGGCGGCGGCGATGTTTGGATTGCCTCAAGCGCATTTGCACCAGAAAAATACGGCTCACAGGTAATACCTATGGCAATTGATATACTTGAAGGCAAAGATGTGCCTATGGAAGTATATCTTAATCATTTCGTAATCAATAAAGACAATGTAAAGGAATACTATCCTGAAGGATAAACCAAATAGAAATCGCCCATCTCCAGGGGCTGTATTCTAATAGTTACTAATTATCCGGACTGGAAATAAAAACATAAATTATTTCCGGTCCGGATAACATGTGTTATAAAATACAATAAAATATATAAGTTTTCAGATTCTATAAGAAAGGCAGGGTGATAGCTTGGAAAATATTGTTCTCCAGATGAATAATATTTCAAAAAGATTTCCGGGTGTTTTAGCTTTAGATGATGTAAGTATTGACCTAAGAAAAGGTGAAGTCCTGGCACTGGTAGGGGAAAACGGCGCCGGCAAGTCAACCCTGATGAAAGTGCTCTCAGGGGCTTACAAACCAGACGGAGGAGAGATAATCCTTGAATCAAAAGCCATAGGGCACAATCTTTCCCCAAGCCGGGCGCTTGGCCTTGGCATATCAACTATTTACCAGGAGTTTAATTACCTTCCTGACATGAGTGTTGCAGAAAATATATTTTTAGGCGAAATCCCGATAAACAGGTTCGGAATAGTAAATTACCGCAAGTTAATGTCAGGTGCTAAAAAATATATTGATGAGGTCGGGCTAAAATGCAGCCCGAAAATGGAAGTGAGGCATCTTTCAGTCGCAAAAAGGCAACTTCTTGAGATTGCAAAGGCTATATCCAGGAATGCCAGGATTATAGTAATGGATGAACCCACAGCGCCTCTCAATAATGAAGAAACAGAGATTTTATTCGGGCTTATAAAAAAACTTGCAAAAGAAGGAACATCGATAATATATATTTCCCACAGGCTTGATGAGATATTCAAGGTTGCACAAAGGGTTAGTGTACTTCGTGACGGGAAAAATGCCGGTGTTTTAGACATAGATAAAACCGACAGGAATGAGATAGTCAAGCTCATGGTCGGAAGGGAAATCACAGACATGTATCCGATTGCTAAAAGAACTATCGGCGAAACGATACTTGAAGTGGATTCAATCACTAATGAAAGCATAAAAAGTGTCTCATTTAACGTAAGAAAAGGAGAAATACTCGGGCTTTTTGGGCTGATGGGTTCCGGAAGGACAAAAATAGTCGAAGCCATATTCGGCAAAGAAAAGATAAGCTCAGGTACCGTTAAGATAAAGGGCGCAGCAAGAAAGATAAATTCGCCTGGAAAGGCAATAAAATCAGGGTTTGGCTACGTTCCCGCAGACAGGAAAAACCTCGGGCTTATGCTTATGCATTCTGTCTCCCACAACATATCTATTGCTTCCCTTGATATGTATAAGCTGCTTAAGCTTTTTATAGACTTAAGAAAAGAAAAAAAAGATGTGCTGAAATGGGTAAAGAAAATAAACATTAAAATTACAGGGCCAAACACAATTGTAGAAAGCCTCTCAGGCGGTAACCAGCAGAAAGTCGTTATAGCAAAATGGATGAATACAAATCCTGCGGTCCTGATCATGAATGAACCCACAAGGGGAATAGATGTGGGCGCAAAAGTCGAAGTATACAAGCTGATGGAAATTTTTTGTGAAAACGGCCTTGGCATTATTATGATATCTTCTGAGCTTCCTGAGATAATGGCAATTGCTGACAGGATAATAACTGTACATAATGGAGGCATATCCGGTTCTTTTGAAAAAAAAGATTTCGACCAGGAAAATATATTAAAATCTGCATTAGGGAAAAAGGAGTGATATGGCTAGCGGTAGTAATTCTCAAAAAGGATTTTCCAATACAAAAACTGTTATTTCTGAAATAAACAGGGACTGGGGCACACAGCTTAGCCTCCTGGGAGCTATTATTTTATTGGGAATAGTTTTCAGTATTTTGTCGCCTTATTTTTTCACAATAAAAAACCTTGTAAATGTCGGCCACTATATGTCAATAATGGGAATACTGGCGGCAGGCTGCACAGTCGCCCTTATTATTGGCGCCCTTGATGTGAGCCAGTTTTCAAACCTTGCGCTTACTGCAACATTCTGTGTCCTACTGGACAGAGCAGGGGTGCCTATCTGGGTCATCTTCTTATTTGCCCTTTTTGCAGGTTCAATACTTGGCGCAGTAAATGGTTTTATAGTCACTGTTCTAAAAATAAACCCTATCATAGGAACACTTGCATCAGGCATGGTCATGAGGGGTGTCACTTATATGATTACCGAAGGGGTTTCACTATCAGTCACACCTGAGCGCTCAGATATATATTATGCACTTGGAAGGGGTACAACTCTCGGGGTGCCCAGGACTTTGATTGTAATGGCAATTGTATATTTGCTGATTTTTATTATATTAAAGTACACCTCTTTTGGAAGGCAGATTTTTGCAGTAGGCGGAAATCCCGAGGCATCATATCTTGCAGGCATAAACCTTAAGAAGACAAGGTTTCTGGCACTTATACTTGCTGGAGCAACTGCCGGAATAGGAGGGTTCTTCCTTCTTGCCCAGATAGGCGCCATCCAGCCAAATACAGGTGAGGCTACCCTTATGGATATAATTGCTGC
>CAZGTW010000096.1:0-2358 GCA_964528815.1 uncultured Actinomycetota bacterium
TCCCTCAAGCAAAACATTGACCGTAATAGCAGAAGGTGTAATCATAGAAGGAAAACTTTATTCCCGCGGCTCAACAAGGATAGACGGCAGGGTTACAGGAGAGATAGTCTCTGAAAAAGAGCTCACAATAGGCAAGGAAGGAAAAGTGGATGCAACGGTTAAAACAGCCAATGCCATAATAGCTGGAACCTTCAAAGGAGAAATGATATCTTCAGGAGGAGTGGAAATAACTTCAACCGGTAAATTCACCGGTAAAATAATCCAGAAAGATGCAATGCTGACAGTTTCAAAGGGCGGCCTTTTCAAAGGTGAAAGCATAATTTCTGATAACCAGGAAATATTTAAATTTGAATTTCCGTCTTCAGGCAATTCAAACGATAAAGAATCCGTCCGCAATGACACTGAGGAAATAGCCGATTAAGATTTTTTGATTATTTCTTTCTTAAAATATTCCTGGCTTTATATTCTATCCAGTCAAGATCCGTATCTGCCGGCGCCACCCCTGTCTTTACTGCAGCTGTTGCTACACTGATGGCAACCGCAGGTAGTACCCTCGAATCAAATGGTTTCGGGATTATATAATCTGCTCTTATATCTTTTTCAGCTATTGATGCAATTGCCCTTGCAGCTTCTATTTTCATCTCCATATTTATATCTTTTGCATTTGCATCAAGTGCGCCCCTGAAAACTCCCGGAAAAGCCAGGACATTATTTACCTGGTTTGCATAATCGCTCCTGCCTGTTGCCATTATCTCTACCCCGGCCTTTCTGGCAATATCGGGCTTTATTTCCGGTTCAGGATTTGCAAGCGCAAAAATAACGGGTTTTTTCCTCATTTTGGCAACCATTTCAGGTTTTAGCTGGTCAGCTACTGACACCCCTATAAAGACATCTGCACCTTCAATTGCTTCATCAAGGCTGCCTTTCTGGTTTTTCGGGTTAGTGAGGGAAGCGATTTCTTCTTTTGCAAAATTAAGGTCTCCTCTGTCTTTGTATATTATGCCTTTAGTGTCACAGACAAGGACATTTGACACGCCAAGGAGCGAGAGCAGCTTAATTATTGAATGGCCGGCCGCTCCTGCGCCGTTCATTACTATCTTTATGTCTTTTATATCCAGGCCGTAAAATTTAAGCGCATTAAAAAGCCCGGCAAGTGTTACTATTGCCGTGCCGTGCTGGTCATCATGGAAAATTATCATCTTTGATTCAGCCTTCAGCCGGTTTTCTATCTCAAAGCATCTGGGAGCCGAGATATCTTCAAGGTTGATACCTGCAAATGAGGGTTCGAGCAGTTTTACTGTTTCAACAATAGTGTTATTATCCTGGCTCTCAATGCAAATGGGAAATGCCGATACGCCTCCGAACTGTTTGAAAAGCACGCATTTTCCTTCCATTACGGGCAATGATGCCCTTGCCCCTATATTGCCAAGGCCCAACACAGCAGAACCATCCGATACAACAGCTATCATATTGGCCCTTGCTGTATAGGTATTAAGCAGCGAAGGGTTTTTTGCTATTTCCCTGCATGGCTGTGCCACACCGGGTGAATAAGCCAGCGCCAGGTCATGTTCATTTTCTGTTTTTACCTTTGTAACCACGTCGATTTTGCCGCAATTGTCTTTATGCATTAGCAATGATTCTTTATAGATGTCCATATTTCTCCTGAATTAAATTTTTTATTTTTCCAACAATCCCAGATGAATTATAGCCATAAATTAATAAAAAACAACAATAAAAAGCCACAATATGTTTTCCTGTTAAAAATACTGCACTTGATTATTTTTGCAGTGACATAAATAATTAAATGTTCCAGGGCAGCCTCTTTAAAAACCTTGAATTTTATGGAAAGAGGCTGAGATTTTCTTCCCTTTCCTGCATTATCTCAATGAATTTGCTTACCAGCTGGGGGTCAAATTGTTTGCGGGCACACTGTTTAAGTTCCTTTATTGCCTGCTGGCTGCTTACCGCTTTTTTATAGCTGCGCCCATATGTCATTACATCATATGCTTCAGCAATTGCTATTATCCTGGAAATAAGGGGTATGTTGTTTCCTTTCAATTTGTAAGGATACCCTGTGCCATCCCAGTTTTCGTGATGTGCAAGAATAGCATCTGCAATCTGCGCCAGTTGAGTAGATGATTTTGCAATCCTGTACCCTATCTCCGGATGCATCCTCATTATGCGCCATTCTTCTTCAGCAAGTTTTGATTTTTTTGTGAGTATCCTTGTTTTAATCGTGACTTTCCCTATGTCATGAAAGTCAGAGAGCATAGCAAGGTTATCCAGATCCGCTTTGGCAAGTTTTATTGCCCTGCCAATTGAAAGCGCGAGGTTTTTTACCCTCTCATAAAGTTCATT
>CAZGTW010000096.1:2458-4710 GCA_964528815.1 uncultured Actinomycetota bacterium
TTTGCAAGGCTTTTTAGAAGCTCGTCCCCCTGTTTATATCCAAATGCATCATTTACAAGTTTAAAGCCATCTATGTCGCCTATTATTATACTTAACGGCAATTGCCTTGTTGTGTCCAGTCTCTGCAGCTCTTCTTCAAAATATGAGCGGTTATAGAGGCCTGTGAGATTATCATGAAAGCTCATGTATTTGAGCTTTTCCTCGGTATTTTTGCGTATGGTAACATCACGGAGCAGCAGTGTAAAAAAATGGCCCTTTTCAGACTCCCAGTATGTCCTTGATATTTCAAGCGGTATTTTCTTGCCGTCTTTCTTCCTGCCTATCACTTCAACAAATTTTTCCTTTGAGCCCGAGCTTCCCTTGCCGTTAAACGAAAGTACGTCCTGAGGCAAAACTGTACCAAGGGACCTGCCAAGTATCTCAGTTGATTGGTGGCCGAATATCCTTTCTGAAGCTTTGTTCCAGAATACTATTTTACGTGAAGAATCAGCAACTACGATTGCATCTTTGACGAGATTTGTCAGTGAATAAAAAATATCTTCGAGAATGAGCTCCCGTTTTGTGATTTTAAATTGATGCTTCAACTTTGCAGCTCCCTGCCCTCATTCACCAACATGCCTGTCTCCTGTACACTTACAGGTTTTTTTGAACAACCCGGGTAATATGGGCTAAAAATTAGAAATTTTACTCAAGAAAATAATTACTTTAAATATAACACATTTTTAAATAAAAATGTTCAATAATTTTAATTTTAAATCAAATAGAAACTGGCTTTCGAAATACTTTTATGGCAAGCAGCTAATATTTTACAAAGTGTGAATATGCAGACAGGTTTTCTTTACTGGTCCTGCGGACATCCTATTATTGCCCGTATAGCATGGATTTTTTATGTAAAAATATATAAAAAATTTATTGAATTAAAATAAAATTTCTTGTATATTTCGCTTTGTTTTGCTATATAGGATAATACAAAACCTGCGATTTAAAATATTACAGAAGAAAGGAATCTAAATGGAAGTAAGGATTGATGAGGAACTCTGTACAGGTTGTGGACTTTGTGAGGAAACTTGTCCGGATATATTTAAAATGGATGAAGATAAAGATATTGCTGTTGTTGTAAAAACTGATTATGATGAATATGATGAAGAATGCATCCAGGAAGCGGTTGAAAGCTGCCCTTCAGAAGCGATAACTGCTGACTAGTAAACCGGCGCTTTTTAAAATATTTTTTAAAAAGTATTAATTCCTTTTGATAAAAATAGCCCTTTTTATTAAGGGCTATTTTTTATGCTTTTTGTGCCGATATTTTATTTGTCTTCAGCTTGAAGGCTTTAGCTGCCGGATTTATTAATCCATTTATTTTTGCGTTTTGTATAGTAAAGATCTTCCAGCTTTCTGCCAGGGCTCCAGTACCGGCCCATAACACAAACTCCTTTTTAAAAAAAGATTTTTAGACTAAAGTCTTTTTTATGTCTTTCATAACCTGTCCGGGATTATCCGACTTAAACAATGCCGAACCCACAA
The DNA here is from genome assembly GCA_964528815.1 of uncultured Actinomycetota bacterium. Taxonomy (GTDB): domain Bacteria; phylum Actinomycetota; class Humimicrobiia; order Humimicrobiales; family Humimicrobiaceae; genus Fen731. The sequence goes on from CAZGTW010000096.1 coordinate 3,983, forward strand.
CAAGGATGTCTGCACCTGCCTCAACAGCTTTTGCTGCAGTTTGCGGATTTATCCCGCCATCGACCTGTATGAGTATCTTCCTGCAGTCGTTTGAAACTTTTTTATAATCTTCAATCATTGTTTTTAATTTACTTATCTTGGGAATCATCTCAGGAAGAAATGCCTGGCCCCCGAATCCCGGGTTTACCGTCATGACCAGTATCATATCAAGATATGGCATTACATTTTCTATTATAGACAAAGAAGTTGAAGGATTGAGCGCAACAGCGGCCCCTACACCGCTTTTTTTCAAATGTGCCAGCGACCAGCTTAAATGGGGGCATTCTTCAGCATGTACGCTTATAATATCTGCACCGCAAGCTATAAAGCTGTCCAGGTGACGGTCCGGATTTTTTATCATCAGGTGTACATCCATATTAAGGCCGGTATACTGGCGTATCCTTGAAATAACAGGCTGGCCGATTGTAATATTTGGAACAAAGCTTCCATCCATTACATCAATATGCAGCATGTCTATGCCAAGCTCCATTATTTTTTTTATCTCACTTTCGAGCTTTAAAAAATTGCAGTCCAGGATAGAAGCAGCTATGCTGTACTTGTTACCGGATCCAGGGTTTTTCATCCCGAATTATCCTTTCTTTTACCTTTAAAGGAATTTGATTAACAATATGGAATGTTTACATTTTAAATTGTAATTATAATTTGAAATCATATTTAAAACAAAGGAA
>CAZGTW010000097.1:0-4699 GCA_964528815.1 uncultured Actinomycetota bacterium
ATCTTATAAAAAAGTTTTTTTACCATTTGTTTAAAAGCGGCCCCAAAAAGACAATGCAATATTCATCAAATGTCATAAAGGGTAATTAGAAGTCTACTCTATAACAGTGATATTTAACGGTTGGGCTTCAAAATAAAAATCCTGGGAAGATGCCCGGAATTTAATCTGCCCTTCGCCGGTTTCTACAGCCTTTACAGAAAATACCAGCATGAGCACACCTCCAGGCTTGATGGTAAAGGTTTTTACCCACATAAGCTTACCGCGGCTAAGAGCAGGATCGACACTTACCTGGCTGTCCTTTGTGACGCCCTCATATTTAAGCATCTTTGGGAGTTCAAGCTCAAGTGAGGAAACATCCACGCTGCTTTCATTTTTGTTTTTTATTTCATACCTTATATTTAAACTGTCACCAAATTTAATCCGGGAAACTTCAGTGTCGCCTGTTACCTCAAGCTGGATTTTTTCGCCTGTAACCCTGTAAAACATGATTTTTTCTTCAAATCTTGGCCAGTCATAATCCATTATTGCTTCAATATTAAAATAAGGGACAAGAAAATCTTCTATCCCTACAAGGTACACATTTTTACCTGCGGAAAGATCCATTTTTATATTTTCAACAGAGTAATCATCGCTGTTGTTTCTTATAAACTTTATTTTCTTTTCTGGCTGTTCATAAATACTTATGTATGAGCCGATATTTGCCGCAGTAGAAGCTACATATAAAGATGAGCCTGTTTCTATCTTTTCATATATCCTGTTCCAGAATAAATATATTTCATCAATCTCTGAAGCATCAGCCCGGCTGTAATTTGAAAATGCCATCATTACCGGAGACGCAAGTATCGCAAGAAGAAGCACAGTTGTAAGGATAAGCCTTAATATTTTTTTCTTTCCTGCCCCTGCCAGTATTCGTTGCAATATGTCATAAATAAGCGCAAAGCCATAGCCGATAAATACAGCCACTATGACAATGGAGTCAAGCACATGGTTTTCAGGCGCCCAGCCTATGTAAAGGCTAATAATAAGAAAGTTTGAAATAATGGCAAGCAATGCGCAAATGGCAAACTTGTAATTTTTTATAAAACAGTAAATAAGTCCTGCAACAGCAATTACAATCAGGATTACCTCATAATTATTAAGTATTATCCGGAAAAACTCCTTTATCACAATTAATACTCCTTCAAAGTTCTTATCTCCAAAGCTTCCGCCATGGACCTCTCCGGTTGAATATCTGCCGGTTACATAAAGCAGGAAGTCTTTTGCTGTTTTTACTGTGCCATATCCCATCCATGACCGCACTGGCAGCCAGAGATAAAGCCCCAGAGGAAGTATGAAAAACAATATTGCCAGCAGTACTGCTTTTACGCTTTTAAAGATTTTCGGATTTATTATAATTACATACAAAAGCATTGCAGGCATCACAAACATTGCAATAGGGTGGTCAGTTAAAAAAAGCCCCAGTGAGGCTGCAGCAAAATACAGATGTTTCCTGTCAGGCTTTTCCCTGTAAAGAAAGGCGGAGTAAATTATAAGGGCAAGGAAAAAAGTGTTTATTGTGTCCATTTCAAACCTGTTTGCAACAGTCCAGAAAGAAAATGCAAATGCCAGGGTCAGGCAAGACGCAAGGCTTATTATTTCATTTTTTACTGCAAGGTTTACTGCGAGAAAAACAAACAGGACTGTCAATGCACCAAAAACTGCTGAAAGGAGGTTTAACCTGTAAGCAAGGTCGCCCACAGGCAGAAAGGTTATCAGTTTGCCGGCAATAGAAAAAGAAGGGTAGCCGGTGGGGACAAGAATAGACATCTGCGGCACATGGATTGCAAACCAGCTTGTGTCGCCGCCTATAAGTTTTGGTTCAAGCGTTGCAACATATATTGAAAACGGGATAATAAATGCAGCAATTCCTGACAGAAGTGTCTTGAATCTTAAAATAAAGCTTTTAAATTTTTGCAAGCCTGAACTATACATGATTATAAATTATAATTTTATTTGATTTTAAATATCTGGTTTAAGGCAATATTATAATAACTAATCCATTTGATTAACATAAAGTTATGATTTATTTTTTTTAAAATGCAGGATTTAAAAACTGGTTAAAATATTTCAAACAATTTGTTAATATTGTAGTTTATGAAAGCAAAGAAATTTTTTAACAGAATAGGCTGTTTTATCTGCACAAAGGAAATATTCCAGGACAGGCAGCTTTCAATGTCCATGTATAAATACTTCCTTATCGGCATACTTATAAGGATGCTTTTTATACCTTTTTTCTTCCAGCGTGACATAATGTCAACATACCAGAGGGCGGCAGAAACTGTCTTTGCAGGAAATATTGGTGCGGATTTCCAGCAGCTTTTGACCCATCTTATCCATAGCGGCTATCTTTTCCTTATAAAGCCGTTTCTGCCGGCTGTTTCGCAGCTTTCATCTATTCTTTTAAACCAGGACACCTGGACGTCATGGATAGATTTTAACAGCATGGACTATGTCTACAGGGTCCTGACAATGTTTAAGCTGCCTTACCTGCTTCTTGATATTGCAAGCATGTTTTTGCTTATCAGGCTTCTTTATGACGGCGAACCTTTAAAGAAACTGAAAGTATTCAAATACTGGGTCTTTAACCCTCTTGTAATTTTTGTATTGTATGTTTTTGCAAGGCATGACATCATGGGAATTTTTGTAACCCTTATTGCCCTGCTTCTTGCAAAAAATAACAAAAAATACTGGGCAATAATAATTATGTCGTTTGGAATAGCCCTGCGGTTTTTCCCGGTAATGATACTGCCTTTTCTGATTTTTTATCTTGCAAAGAAAAAGAAGGACTATGCAATACTTTTTTCCATAGGTATAGCCGGCCTTATTGCAGTGGAGGCATTCTCTTATTTGTATTTCGGGCGAAGCGTCATATTTTCACTTCTTAATACACAGCATTTTGACTACATACTGTCTGCAAAAATAGACCTTATCATACATGACAGGATATATCTTTTTGTTGTTGCATATTTCTTACTGTTTTTTGCATGGCTCCATACAAAGCAGAAAAGCTTTATGCTGTTTTTAAATTATTGCGGAATGGTTTATCTGCTTTATGTATCAATCAGTTATTTCCATCCCCAGTACCTGCTGTGGGCAGTGCCTTTCATGGTATTTTTATTTGTAAGAAAAGATTCGCTTTACTATTACCACTGGGCACAAATGGCTTTTTTAATGGTAATCCTTGTTTACTGGGGCGACCTTGTAACCAAGTTTTTAATTGCGCCCATTGATATAAGGACAGCATTGTATGGCACTGGGCTCATTCCATTAATAGGGCGCTTCTATGAGCCTGCAAAATTTGTCAATATTTTCAGGAGCGTATTTACAGCTATTTCCATATGGATGATTTACCTGATATACAGGGATAACAGGGCTATAAGCCTGCCTGAAAACAAGGCAGAAAAATAAAGTTTATAAAAGCAAATTATATTATTTATGGCAGTCGGAAGTGACAGGTAAAATAAAAAAGCAAATCAACAGAGATAAAAAGGCAGCCGGTAAGAAAATTACCAGGGCAGCTGCAGTTTTTTTTGCTGTGGCAATAATTGCTGTGCTTCTTTTTTGCCTTGTTTCATGCTCCGGTGTGGCATTTGTGCCTGGCGCAAGCTTTGGCTACTTTATCTGGGAGGACAAAGACTCAAATATACATATTGCATGGAGCGTTGACCGCAAGGATACAAATTTTGAAGGAAGGATTACTACAGACGGAGCAATTGGCGCTTATGAGCTTGTCGGCTTTGAAGACAGCGACAAATTTGAAATAAGCCAGGCAAAGGACTCAATGGGTTTTGATGCAAACCTTTCGGAAGATGATTTTTCTGACGAGCTGATATTTAAGGCAGAAGGTTACAGCTATATTGAATTTGAACTTAAGATAAATGATGCTTATGATCTTTCGCGCACAAACCTTGGAGCATTTTTAAACAGCCCGGACCAGGGCGTTTTCAGGATAGATAAGGGCTATTTTGATAAGATAAGCGATATGCCAATTTATACAAAGCATCCGCTTTCAGGATTTTTATATAAGCTTGCCAAGGATATAAGGTTTACCGTATTTTACCTTTTTGTATTCGGGGCCATTGCAATAGAGATAATAAGGATTACGGCACTCCGCAAAAACAAAAAGTATAACTGGTACCTGTTTTTGTGTTATGGGGTCCTTATACTGCTGATCTTTATTGTATATATTGTTTTAAAGAGAATTACTTAAACTGCAGGTAATTGCCTGCAGTTTTTTTAAGTGGAGGGATTTTGAAGATAGCTTTAATAGGCGCAGACGGGCAGCTTGGCACTGACCTTTACAGGTATTTTAAGAGTAAAGGTGAAGATGTAAAGGGGCTGACACTTGCAGATATAGAGATCTGCAATAAAAACCTTTGCAGCAGTGTGCTTTATGATTTAAAACCTGACCTGATAATCAATACTGCAGCATATAACCTGGTGGATGAGTCTGAAACTGAAATATCAAAGGCTTTTGAAGTAAATGTCAATGGAGTTAAAAATATTGCTGAGATATGTTCTTCTCTGGACTGTGCCATGATGCATTTCAGCACTGATTTTGTATTCGGCGGTTATGAAAAAAACACTCCATATAATGAAGATGACTGCCCGGGTCCTGTAAGTATATATGGCATATCAAAGCTTGCAGGAGAATATATTA
>CAZGTW010000098.1:0-4562 GCA_964528815.1 uncultured Actinomycetota bacterium
TTAAACAAAAAGTGCAAAGTAAAATCCTGATTTTAACTTTTATTATTTATAGTTTTTTTATTCACTATTGAAAGTGCTTGTCACCCTTCAATAAAAATATTATAATATAATACTTAATATTAATATTATCTATCTATAATTGCAATACATTTATACGTATATTATAATTTATATATACGTAAAGGAGGTATTGTGGCAAAAACAAAATTGACTTTATATGTTGAGAAAGATATAAGCGAAAAGGCGAAAAAGCTTTCTGAAATTTCCGGAAAATCTATTTCAAATATTGTATCTGATTATATTTACAGGCAGGACCTTGAAAGAAATGATTTTAAAATTTCAGATAAGGTTAAAAAGTGGATAGGGGTTGCAGACACTGAGACAAAGGACCATTATAAAATACTTCGCGATAAAACTTATGAGGAAAAGTTGAAAAAATATGAAAGCACTTCTTGATACCAATCTCTTTTTAGATGTCATTTTAAAAAGAGATGCTCATTTCCAAAGCAGTTCAATGATCTGGTCACTTGTATCAGATAAAAAGCTTAAAGGTCTTATTTCAGCCATTTCAATAAATAATCTTTACTATATACTTAGAAAAATTATAGAAAAAGCTATTGTTGAAAATTTTGTCGACCAGCTGCTTGAAGAATTTGAGATAGTGCCTTTAACTGGGCAGGTACTAAAACAGGCAAGATCGATCCCCAATAGGGATTATGAAGATTTAATACAGTACTTTTCTGCTATAAAGTCTAACTGTGATTTCATTATTACACGTAACAAAGAAGACTTTCCAAAAAAAGGAATTAAGGTATTAAACCCGGATGAGTTTCTGAAATTACTGAGTTAGTGCAAACGTACTATATTCAAGATGTCTGCTGGTCCTGTTTGCAAAAATAACCAGTGCGGATTTTTGGCCTTTTTTTGTCCGCTATGTTTAAAGGTTAATTATCTGGCGCGCCTTGGCCATGGAACAAGCATTGAAACTCTTTTTCTATAAGCGGCATAACCGGGCTTTGACAGGATAACGTGGGTTTCCATCATGGGTACGCTTATAAAAACAAATAAAAATGTCATTGCGACCGGTCCTATTACAGTCAGCCAGGCTCCGGGGACAACGCCCATCTGCATAACCCATATCCCCCACCAGAAAAGGACCTCACCAAAATAATTAGGATGGCGCGAAAACTTCCAGAGCCCGACTTCAATATATTTGCTTTTGTCTTTGGTCCTTTTTTTGAAATCATCCATCTGCCTGTCTGAAATCGCCTGAAGCACAACTGCTGCAATACAGAAAATAAATCCTGCAGCAAGAATGGCATATTTTGCCCCGTCCGGCAAGTTCTGTAAGTTGGCCGAAAAGAGCGGGATGCTGCTGCTTTTGCTGCCCGCCAGCGCAAAATATGCTGGAACAAGTGCCATGTATACAAAAAATGTAGGGATCAGGTTTATTCCAAACAGATTTGTCAAAAACCATATCTTTGGGGATTTTTCCCTTAGCATAGTGTAGCGCCAGTCCTGATGTCCAAGATTTACCCACCTCATTGCCCAGTTTGCAGTTAGCCGCAGCCCCCATATAAAAACAGCTAAAATAAATAACAGGTCGGCAACTGTAAATGTGTCTGCTGCCTGTATTATCCAGACAGTAATAAATACAGGCGGTAAAACACTCCAGTAAGGATCATATACGCTTGAATTTTTAAATATAAGGCCAGCTATCCACACAATAATGGTTGCAGCTACATCTGCAAGTAAAAAAGATAGAAGGGGATGCAGCATAGGTAATAGGTATAAAACTAAAAAACCGCCAAAAAAGGCGGCAATATAAATAATAAATATTACTAAAAATGACGCGGAACGTGATACAGAAGCAGGGTTTTTCATTATTTATTTTTCTCCTTGATTTTGGTCCATTCATCTTTTAATGTTACTGTCCTGTTAAATACAGGCATACCTTCAGCACTGTCCGGATCAACACAGAAATAACCAAGCCTTTCAAACTGGAAGATATCGCCCGGTTTTGCAACAGCAAGCGAAGGTTCCAGAAGGCAATCTTTAATTATATTAAGGGAATCCGGGTTTATATTATCTTTGAAATTTTCACCTTCCTGCACTTTTGCAGGGTTTTCAACAGTAAATAATTTACCATATAACCTCGCTTCACCTGCAATTGCATGGGGACTCGAGACCCAGTGTATTGTGGATTTTACCTTTCTTCCATCAGGGGCATCTCCGCCTTTTGTAGCAGGATCATAGGTGCAGTGAAGTTCCATTACATTACCTTCACTATCTTTTATAGCACTTTCGCATTTTATGAAGTATGCATATCTTAATCTTACCTCCCTGCCGGGCGCAAGCCTGTAAAACTTATCGGGGGGATTTTCCATGAAATCATCTTTTTCAATGTAGAGGATTTTAGAAAACGGTATCTTTCTTTTCCCCGCCTGCACATCTTCAGGATTATTTACAGCATCAAGCTGTTCTTCATAATTTTCAGGATAATTGTCTATAATCACTTTTAAGGGCCGTAAAACAGCCATTACTCTTGGCGCTTTCTTATTTAAATCTTCCCTTACAAAATGCTCAAGAAAAGCTGTATCTACCATGCTTTCTGCTTTTGCTACTCCTATTTCATGGCAGAAATTTCTAATTGCCTGAGGTGTATAGCCCCTTCGCCTCATACCTGAAATAGTAGGCATCCTCGGGTCATCCCAGCCTGAAACATATTTTTTTTCAACCAGCTCAAGGAGCATCCTTTTACTCATTACAGTATAAGTAAGATTCAGCCTTGCAAACTCTATCTGGCGGGGATGGTGTATGCCAAGTGCCTCGACAAACCAGTCATAAAGAGGCCTGTGGTCCTCAAATTCAAGGGTACAGATCGAATGGGTGATTTTCTCTATTGAATCTGACTGGCCGTGCGCCCAGTCGTATGTCGGATATATGCACCATATATCGCCTGTGCGGTGGTGGGCAGCTCTCAGTATCCTGTACATTACCGGGTCCCGCATGTTAAGATTCGGCGCTGCCATGTCTATCTTTGCCCGAAGGACCCTGGAGCCGTCAGGAAACAGGCCATTACGCATCCCTTCAAAAAGCTTAAGATTTTCTTCTGCACAACGGTCCCTGTAAGGGCTGTCTTTACCCGGTTTTGTAAGACTGCCCCTGTACTGCCTTATTTCATCAGCGCTGAGATCACAGACATAAGCTTTGCCTTTTGTTATGAGTAGTACTGCAAATTCATATAACTGTTCAAAGTAATCAGAAGCATAGAACTCCCTGTCCTGCCAGTTAAAACCGAGCCACCTTATGTCCCGCTTAATTGACTCAACATATTCAAACTCTTCTTTTACAGGATTCGTGTCGTCAAACCTTAAATTGCACAAACCTTTATACTCCAGAGCGAGCCCGAAATTAATGCATATGGCTTTTGCATGGCCAATATGAAGATATCCATTCGGCTCAGGGGGAAATCTTGTATGGACCCTGCCTTCATTTTTTCCCTGAAGAAGGTCGCTGTTTATAATATCTCTTATAAAATCTGATTTATCCCCGGTCAAGTTGTTCATTTAACTCCTTGCAAAATTGATTATTCCCCACTATGGTATATATATTCCATATGTTTATTAAAAGTAAAAGCATTTCCGGAAATTCTGCCTTATATTTAAATGAAGTTACTATTGTAAAAAAACGTATAATTATTGTCAAAATGCTTTATGATTTTATATTATTTATTTTGATTATTTTACCGGTTTTAAGCATTGCATTATATTAAATTAAACCAGGAATAAAAATGGAACCACATATTTTAAAGGCACTACTTCTTACCAGTGCTGCCGGGCTATCCACTACTATTGGAAGCCTTTTGGGCCTTATTTTTAAAAGAGAAAAACCGGGGTTTATGAGCTTTGTAATGGGTTTTACAGCTGGAATTATGGTCGGAGTTTCTTTTTTTGAACTTTTACCTTCAGGTTTTGAAAGTATCGGGTTTCTGAAAGCAAGCATATCCTTCATAGCAGGTTTCATATTCATATTTATAATCGATTATTTTGTCCCGCATGAATACAGCGGCCATAAAGAAAAAATAAATGAAAATACAAATAAAAGGCTCCTGCGGACCGGAATATTCCTTGCGCTTGGAATAGCAATACATAACTTTCCTGAAGGAATGGCAACTTTTTACAGTTCCATAGTCGACGTAAAAGTCGGTATTGCCATTGCAGTTGCAATTGCGATACACAATATCCCGGAGGGCCTTGCCGTATCTGTACCGATTTATAAAGCTACAGGAAGTAAGGGGAAGGCTTTCTTATGGTCATTTTTATCAGGAGTAGTTGAACCTGTCGGGGCAATTATTACAGCGCTGGTGCTGTTGCCATACTTGAGCCCTATTATTCTAGGATATATTCTTTCAGGGATTGCCGGCCTTATGGCTTACATCGCTATTGATGAGCTTCTGCCTGTTTCAAAATCATATGGTTTCAGCCATCTTCCGATACTTAGCTTTATAATAGGAATGGCAGTAATGATTTTGAGTCTTGTTTTGATTAAATAACAAACCC
>CAZGTW010000099.1:0-4534 GCA_964528815.1 uncultured Actinomycetota bacterium
CAAAAAAGGGCTGGAGGAGCCTTCGCACCTATAAAAAAGTACTCATCATACTGTTTTCTGTAATCTTTGTACTTGCCGGAAGCGGCGCAGGATTTTTTTACTTTTATATAGGAAGTGCAAACAGGACTTTAAATTCCGGCACCACCACCCAGATACAGGAAATACTTGCTCCTGTCCAGACTCCTCAGGCTCCGGTTACCATCCTTTTACTTGGACGTGACACCAGGGATGCAGAAACTGAAAGAGGCAGGGCAGATACAATAATGCTTCTGCATATCAATCCTGCCGAGGGAAGGGCAAGCATACTTTCCATTCCAAGGGACACCCTTGTTGATATCCCCGGCCACGGCCAGGATAAGATAAATGCCGCTTATGCATATGGCGGGGAAGAACTTATGATAAAGACGGTTTCCAGTTTTCTGGGTGCCGTAATCAACCATTACATAACTATAGATTTTGAAGGATTTGTAAAACTGATGGATGAGCTTGGCGGCGTAGATATTCAGATAGACAGGCCGATACTTGACCCCAAAACCGGCGCATATTTTGCAGCAGGCAGCCATCATTTTACAGGTGAACAAGCGCTCGCATTTACCAGAAGCAGATCCACAGAATTCGGGGATATTGGCAGGATACAGAGGCAGCAACTCGTATTAAAAGAACTTGTAAAGCAAAAACTCAACTTAAAATATATATCCGATATAAACCAGTACTTCCAGATACTTGTGGATAATGTAAGGACAGACATTGATATAATGACCATTGCTTCATATGCAAGATCCGCACTTTCCTTTGGAGCCGACAATATAAGCTCTGCAATCATCCCATCACATCCTGAATGGATAGAAAACAATACTATAAGTGTGCTTGTTCCTGATAAAGAGGAGGCCCAGGCAATGTGGCAAAGGATAATATTTAACCAGCCCGCAAGCAGGTATGGGATCGAATATATATCAGGAGCAGAAAACATACCGGAGTCCATGGGGAAAAATAAACTCTACCAGACAACAATAACTATTAAAAATACGGGCGCCGAAGAATGGTTAAGAGGCGGAACGGAGCCGTTTTATCTTAGCTATCACTGGCTGGATTTTGAAACCAAAAAGGCAGTTGTTTTTGACGGGGAAAGGACCCTGCTGTCACAGGACAGGGTGGTCCCTGGCGAAGAGATAGAGATGAATCTGCATGTGCTTTCACCGCCTGAACCCGGGCAGTATATACTTCAAATCGATATGGTCCATGAAGGAAAAACATGGTTTTCATATCAGGGTGTTCCGCCATTGGAGAAATATGTTTCAGTCAACATAGATTATGCTGCAGCATATAATGACGGGGGCTCAACTCCAAATAAAGTAGAACCGGGCCAGGAGTTTATTACATATGTAACTGTTACAAATAATGGATTCATGACATGGGAAAACAACATAATCCAGAGAGTGGACCTTGGCGCACACTGGTACAACAGGGACACCAGGGAAGTCGTCAAATTTGATGCCGACAGCGGCGAGCTTCCAAATAATGTGGCACATAATGAATCAGCAACGGTTAAAATTATACTTCATGCGCCCGAAAAACCGGGCCGGTACGTGCTGGCATATGATCTTGTGCATGAGCAGGTAACCTGGTTTTCCCAAGCAGGAGTAATACCACTTGAAGTGGACATTGATGTAGGTATAACGCTTGACACCACGCTTGTTAAAAAAACATCGTTGATAATATATAACGGTTGTGGCATCAGCGGAGCCGCTACTGAACTCAAAGAATACTTTGCCAAATATGGGTTCAAGGTAAAGGATATTGCCAATGCAAAAAGCTATGATTTTGCAAAGACGCTAATAATCTACAATACGGATAAAAAACAAAATGCTGACCAGCTTGCAAAGGTATTGAACAGCTATGAGATGGAGCCTTACAGCAGTAAGTGGAGCCAATACCCTGCAAATGCTGATCTGATTGTGATCGCCGGGAGCGACTACAAGCAAAACATATCCTGGTAATTATGGTATAATTCTGTTTATGAAAAAGGGTTCAATACTTAAAATAATAAGATTATTCGTTTTCGATGTCTTTATTGTTTTTTCATCTTTTATCATCTCATTTTTCCTGAGGGGCGTAATAAGCGTTTCTACCGGTAGCGTAGTATTTGAGCGGTACGGCCGTTACATCGGTTTTTATGTCCTTATAATACTGGTAATTAAACTGTCCCTGTTTGTTATATTTGGAATGTACCGCAGGGTCTGGAAATATGCCTCAATTAAAGACATGGTTGCAATTGTAGAAGCTGTTGCATTGTCCACAATTGTAATGGGTGTTATTTTCTATGTTTTGAGCCAGCCTGTTCCATGGTTTGGTGATTTCAGCCTGCCTTATTTTCCAAGAAGTATCCTTATTATAGATTTTCTTATCACCCTGCTGCTTGTTATAATCTCAAGATTTATCGAAAGGCTCTTCAATGAAATGAAATTCGGAAGGCCGGGACTCAGAAAAAAAAGGGTTCTTATATGCGGTGCCGGGGACGCAGGTGAAATGATTGTGCGTGAGATGATAAGGCAGAGAAATAGTGAATATGTACCTGTGGGCTTTCTTGATGATGACCCGGCAAAGCTTCGCCACCAGATACATGGTGTAAAAGTACTGGCCCCTATAAATGAGCTGGAAGATATTATACAAAAATTATCTATTGACGAGATAATAATCGCCATCCCATCTGCTCCTGGAGAACTGAGAAAACAGATAGCCTTTAATGCCAGGGAAGCAGGTATCCCTGTCAAGACACTGCCCAGCCTTTATGAGGTAATTGATGACAAGGTGTACCTTTACCAGGTAAGGGATATAGACATAGAAGATATTCTCGGGCGAGAGCCCATACATATACAGACACCCGCTGTAATTGCAGAGATAAAGAACAAAGTCGTGCTGGTCACAGGTGCGGGAGGCTCCATAGGCTCTGAAATATGCAGGCAGGTTATAAGATTCGGGCCCGAAAAGATGATACTTGTCGATAATACCGAAAATAACCTGTTTTTAATAGAGCAGGAGCTGGCAAATGATTACGGCTTCAGTTCAATAGTGCCCATGGTGGCAGACATAAGGGACAGGCAGGTAATGAAATCAATTTTTAAAAGTTACAAGCCATTTATTGTTTTTCATACTGCAGCATATAAGCATGTGTCACTTATGCAGCTAAACCCTGAAGCAGCCATACAGAATAATTTCATAGGGACAAAAATCCTTGCAAAACTGGCCATTGAAAACAATGTTTCAAGATTTGTTATGCTTTCAACAGATAAAGCCGTCAATCCGAGAAGCATTATGGGGCTCTCAAAACTGCTTGCTGAAAAGTATCTCCAGGCGCTTACGAAAGTGGATAATACAAGGTTTATGATTGTACGGTTTGGAAATGTGCTTGGCAGCAGGGGAAGCGTGGTGCCTCTCTTTAAGGAGCAGATAAGGGCAGGAGGGCCCATCAGGATAACTCACCCTGAGATGAAGCGGTATTTCATGACAATACCGGAAGCTGCCCAGCTTGTCATCCAGTCATGCATCATGGGCAAGGGCGGCGAAATATATGTACTTGATATGGGTGAGCAGATAAGCATACTGGACCTTGCAACAAATATGATAAAACTTTATGGAATGGAACCGGGAAAAGATATTGAGATAGTATACACCGGGACAAGACATGGGGAAAAATTAAATGAGGAGCTTATTTCTGAAAACGAAGAGCTTATAAAGGCTGAATTCGGATATATATTTGAGACCATAAACAATGGAAACGGCAATAAATATACAAATGATGAAATAATAAATATATTATTCAGCATAGAAAAAGAACTGCAGATAAATGACTACAATAACCTCTTTAGAGATATCAGGAAAATTGTGCCGGATTTTGATGAAAAGGAAATCTGGTACAGATGGTGATTTTAAAGGTTTTCAATTTTGTTTTATAATGCTTTTATGCTTTATAAATTTGCAAAAAGAAGTTTTGATATTGTTTTCTCAATCCTGCTGGTGATACTGTTTATCCCTCTATGGATAATTGTCCCAATAGCTATAAGAGTGGACTCCCGCGGACGTGTCATTTATACCCAGAAAAGAGTGGGACTTGCAAGCAGGTATTTTACCATCTATAAGTTCAGGTCAATGAAAGAAGGAACCCCTGATATACCCACTGACAGGGTGACGGACCAGGAAATGTTAAACACCAGGATAGGGACTTTCTTACGGCGCTTTTCCATTGATGAAACACCCCAGCTTGTCAATATACTTAAAGGAGATATGAGTTTTGTGGGCCCAAGGCCGGCTCTTTACAATCAGGATTACCTGATAGCTCTGCGCAAAGAAAGAGGTGTGGATATGATAAGGCCGGGAGTTACTGGCCTTGCACAGGTTAATGGCCGGGATGCCTTAACTATTGAGCAGAAGGTAGATTATGACTTCAAATATTTAAAGACTGCGGCATTTTCCCTGGATTTAAAAATTCTTTTCATGACAACCCGGGCAGCTCTGGGCGGCCAGGGGGCAAACTGAT
>CAZGTW010000100.1:0-4485 GCA_964528815.1 uncultured Actinomycetota bacterium
GCTGAAAGCAAAAGCGCCGATAATAAGCACTGAATAAACAAGCGGCAACTTCAGTATTGCAATGCTGAGGCCCACTGCAAGAGCATCAATGCTTGTGGCAATTGCAAGAATAAAGAGGGTATAGTTGTTAAGGATATCCCTGTTTTTCTTTTCCTCATCTTTTTCAAAAGACTCGACAATCATTTTTATGCCGATTGCGGCAAGCAGCCCGAATGCTACCCAGTGGTCAAATCTTTCAATATATTTCTTGAATCCAAGTCCCAGCGCCCATCCAATGACAGGCATGAGCACCTGAAAACCTCCAAAGAACATCCCTATCTTAGCAGCATTTCCAAACCTGGGTTTTTTTACAAGTGCGCCCCCTGCAACAGATACTGCAAAGCAGTCCAGCGCAAGGCTTAAAGCGATAAGTACAATTTCCCACATAAAATTAAAAAATCTTTTATGGATGATAAGAGCCCTGTATTAACAGGTAAAATAATACAGGAACATAAAATGAAAGTTTAAATAATGAGGGTCAAATAATCAATAATGAAATTCCATTAAATAAGAGCTTTTAAAGCAGGTTCAGTATTTTTTCCTTTGTCCTGGTAAAAACATCACTTGTTATTGTTTTATTATCCCTCGGCCTCGGGATATTGATGTCAAAAACTTCTTTTACAATTGCCGGCCTTTTTGAAAGAAGATATATCCTGTCTGACAGGAATATTGCTTCGTCTATATCATGGGTTATAAATAATACTGAGGCATTTATTTTTTCCCATATTTCCAGGAGCCACAACTGCATATTGTGCCTGGTTATTGCATCCAGGCTGCCAAAAGGCTCGTCAAGCAGCATTATATCATCTGCAAAAAGGTATGTCCTTAGCAGTGCCGCCCTCTGCCTCATACCGCCGGAAAGCTGCCCCGGATAACTTTTTTCAAAACCTTCAAGCCCGAATACACTGAACAGTGCCCTTGCTGTGTTTTCAGCTTCTTTTTTACTTTTACCTTTTATCCTTAACGGGAGGCTGACATTTGCGCAGATATTGTTCCAGGGGAAAAGCAGGTCCTTCTGGTGCATATAACTTACACGGCCGGTGCGCCCGTTATATTTTTCCCCGTCAATAAATACATCTCCGCTGTCGGGTTTTTCAAGGCCGGCGATTATATCAAAAAGCGTGCTTTTCCCGCACCCGCTGGGACCGATTATAGAGACAAACTGCTGCTTTGCAAGGACCAGAGAAACATCCTCCAGGGTGTAAAGGCTGCCAAAACTCTTATTTATGTTCCTGGCTTCTATAAGTATTTTACTGTTTTTTTCTTCACCCATTTTAGCAACAAAACCACAATATTTATTCAAGGAAATCATTTGTAAAAGCTTTATCAATATCAAGCGGTCGCGCAATAAGTTTATTTTCATACATCCAGGCAGAAAAAGTGTCCCATATCGCCCTGTCCATAAATCCCCATTTTCCATCTGCTCCCGTATACTGGCCGGCCAGGTATTCCTGGCTTGCCTGGACTATATCTTTGTCAAGTTCAGGTGCAGACGCAAGCAGGATGTCAGCCGCTGCTGCAGGATTCTTAATTGCATAAAGGTAACCCTTACCTGTGGCTCTTAAGAATTTTTTAACCATTTCCGCATTTTCTTTTAAGGTATTTTCACTTGCAATAATTACAGGCGTATAAAAATCAAGGTCCTTATCAACATCCTGAAGAAGCATAAAGTCTATCGGGAATTTCTTCTGCTCTGCTGCTATGCCGTCCCAGCCATAGTATATCCATGCAAAATCAACATCCCTGGAAACACTGGCAAAAAAATCAGATGCTCCGATATTTACCATCCCGACTTTGGAAAAATCTGCCCCGTATTTTTCCATAAGACCCTTAAGCATTGCTTCTTCCATCGGGGAGCCCCAGCCGCCGTACCTTTTTCCTTCAAAATCTTTCGGGGTTTTTATGCCCCTGTCAACAGGAGAAGCAAAACCTGAAGTATTATGGGAAATTATTGCAGCTATTGCAACCACGGGAAGTAACTGGTCGGCTGTCCTTGCATAAGTTACCTGCTCCTGATAGCTTATTCCAAACTGTCCCTTTCCTGCAGCAATAAGGTCAGGGCTGCCGCCTTCTGAAGGCTGAATAATATCTACATCAAGCCCTTCTTCAGAATAATAGCCAAGCTCCCTGGCAGCATATATTCCTGTGTGGTTTGTGTTTGGCACCCAGTCAAGCACAACAGTAATCTTTTCAGTGCCTTTACCTGTTTCAGCAGTATCTGAAGCACTGGCACCCTGTTCGGCAGCACCTTTCTGCAGGCAGCCGGTAAAACTCATTGCAGAAAAGCTGATAAGTATTATAAGGGTAACGGCGCAGATTATCCTGTGGCCGGCACAAAACTGCAGAAACTTTCTGCCGCCATATATACTGCTGATATTTTTTTTACTTTGTCTTTTCATTTGTTTACACCTCTTTTTAATTATTATTCCAGCGGGTACAGCTCCTGGATATACAGCCAGGGCATATACCTTTTTTCGCATAACTCGATTATTTTAAGCATAAGTATGCTAAGAACAGTAATAACAATAATTGCCGCAAATACCTTATCGGTCTGGAAAGAATGTTTCGCTCTTATCATGAAAACCCCAAGTCCGTCTTTTCCGCCGACCCATTCGCCTATAGTGGCGCCCATAATGCTGTATGTTGCAGCAATTTTAAGGCCCGAAAAAAAACCCGGCATTGCTGAAGGTATTTTTACAAACCTGTAGGTCTGGGCCCTGCTTGCACCCATTGACCTTAACAGGTCTATATAATCCCTGTCTGCTGTTGAGAGCCCCTGCAAAAAGCTTATTGTGACCGGGAAAAAACATATAAGTATGACTATGACTATTTTTGGAAGGTAACCGTAACCGAACCAGATTATAAAAAGGGGCGCAAGTATTATTATCGGGATGGTCTGGGAAATGACTATAAGGGGATATATTGTCTTTTTTACCCCTGAAACCGCATCCATTATTATAGCTATAACAACAGCAAGCAGTATTGAAATGGAAAAGCCCGCGACAGTCTCGAACAATGTCACCAGGATGTGTCGCCCCATTGCGTCAAACCCTGTAAAAAGGCTCAAAATTATCCTGGTCGGTGCAGGGAGTATAAATTCCGGGATTGCCCCGAACCTTGAGACAAGCTCCCACAAAGCAAGCAACCCTGTAAAGAAAGCCCATGGATAGAGCCTGTTTTTAAAATATGCCTTTTGCATTGCCATGGTTTAAAGCTCCCTTATTACAAGCAATTCGCCTTCAGAGAAGTCGATTTTTGCGGTACTTTCAGTAAATTCATTGCTCAGCCCCCTTACAGGGCTGAAGACCAGCTTTTCTTTTTTTAAACTGTATAAAAGGCCTGAAGTCTTTTTAAAATAAACATATGGTGAAAGAGAAAAAAGGGATAACTTCTTGCCTGGCGTCCCTTTTATTTCAAAAGGATTTTTTGCAACGAATATTTCGCTGTTATCTGTCACTATGCTGATTTTAAGGCCGTCATATGCCGGGTTTGCAAGAAGTATTATATTTGCAAAACTGTGGTCGGCCCTGCTTCCAAATGCCCCGAGTATTATGATTTTTTTAAAACCTGACCTTGCAAGATGGTCAAGCGCAAGCTGGGTGTCGCTCTCATCCTTGCTCGGGCTGCAGGTTATAAATTCTATGTCTTTACCTGATGCTGCGGCATTAAGTTTTTCAATCATGGATTTTGTTATGCTGTCCATATCGCCGATTATAAGGTCAGGCACGACCCTGAAATTGATGCAATGCATTGAGCCGCCGTCGGCTGCTGCAATAAAAGGAGCCTCAGGGCTGCTGCCTGTTATATTTTTAACATTTTTCCATACCTGGCTGTAATGCCTGATGCTTCCATTGCTTATAAGGATTGCAATCCTGGACTGCGGCTTTTCAATTACAGAACCTGCAGAAGCCTTTTTATTTTTTACCGGTTTTATGTCCTTGCGGCCTTTAGCATTTGCCGCCTTTTTCTTTTTAGCACCTATGTCATTAAAAAGTGTAAGGTTTTCATCATCGGCCACGGTTACAAATGATTTTTTGCCATCCATTGGCTTCTTCCTTCTATTTTAAAATTTGTTAAAAAACTGCTTTAAAAAAAATCCTGCTGCAAATAAAAAAACTACCTTTCCGGCCCGGTAATAAAAGCAGGATTGGTAGTTTAACTAATACTTAATCCCTACGCTAGTATTACCTAGATCAGGTATAATGGGTCGGCTTTTTGCCCTCTCAGCCATACAGGCTCCCCTAAAATAACTATTAAGATTTCAATGGGCCCAAAAAAGAGCCAGCATATTTAGCAGGTTATATTGCTCCTGTGCCTATCGCCACAGTATAAATAAACCAGCTTCGATTTTTATATTAGCACAAGCAACATTCATATGCAATCAGTGTATGGGTTGCTTCCTGTCCCTTTGATTATTTATCCCGGAATAATAGATGCCAACAAGAG
>CAZGTW010000101.1:0-4479 GCA_964528815.1 uncultured Actinomycetota bacterium
GAAAATATGTTATAATCGCTCAGTTAAAACTGGATATAGATTTTAAGCCGGAAGGCAATAAAGAAATATAATTAATTATTATTCAATTTTTTTTTACTGCTTCAGTCTTCAAATCAAATTTTGTGATAAAAATAATATATCTTCTTAAAATAATTAACCATGCAAAAAAAGGGAAATATGAATATAAAAACAATAGATGTAAAAGAAATCAGGGAGGACGAAATATTCCTGGAAGAATTTTGTCCGGATACAGTTTATGAGCAGCAATTAGACGGGCAACCTTATGATACAGAAGCAAAAAATGGATTTACTGATTTTGGAATATGCAAAGAATCAGTAAGGTCAATAAAAGAACTGGGATTTACAAAACCTACGCCCATACAGGTTCAATCAATACCTGTGCTTAAAGATGGTACCAGGGACTTTATCGGACTTGCCCAGACAGGAACCGGTAAAACCGCTGCATTCGGGCTTCCGCTTATAGAGCTACTCGACCGGGGGAAAAAAACAATACAGGCGCTCATACTGGCGCCTACGCGCGAGCTATGCATACAGATATCAAATGACCTTGAAAGTTACTGCAAATATCTGGTGGGACTCAATATAGTGCCGGTATACGGTGGAGCAAGCATTGAGCTACAGATAAGCAGGATAAAAAAGGGGGCCCACGTTGTTGTTGCAACACCGGGCCGTTTAAATGACCTTATAAGAAGAGAGAAAATAGACCTTTCAACAATAAAATATGTCATCCTTGATGAAGCTGATGAGATGCTGAATATGGGGTTCCAGGAAGACATAGATTCAATTCTTGCATTTACTCCAAAAGATAAAAAAACCTGGCTTTTTGCGGCAACTATGCCTGATGAGATTTATGCAATTATTGGTAAATATATGCATGACCCTTTTGAAATTACTGCAGGTATAAAAAATGCCGGGGCGGATAATATTGAACATATTTATTATGTCGTACATGAGAGGGACCGGTACACTGCGCTAAAAAGAATACTGGATGTAAACCCGGATATTTTTGCAATTATTTTTTGCAGGACCAGGATTGAAACCCAGGAAATTGCAGAGAAGCTCATAAAAGACGGCTATAATGCAGATTCCCTTCATGGCGACTTAAACCAGGTACAGCGTGATAAGGTGATGAAACACTACCGTGAAAAAAACCTTCAACTGCTGGTCGCAACCGATGTGGCTGCAAGGGGGATTGATGTTAATAATGTGAGCCATGTAATAAACTACCAGCTTCCTGATGAGATGGAGATTTACACCCACCGTAGCGGAAGGACTGCAAGGGCAGGCAAGTCCGGCATAACTATTTCGATTATAAATACCAAAGATATGGGTAAACTCAGGTATATAGAAAAACATATAAATAAAAAACTTGTTTATGCCAGGGTACCCGGCGGAGTTGAAGTATGTGAGCAGCAACTCCTGGCGCTTATGAAAAAAATAAAAACAGTTGAAATAAACCAGCCAGGAATTGAAAAATACCTGCCTGCAATTAATTCTGAATTAAAAAATATTGATAAGGCTGAGCTTATTGCCCGTATGGTGTCCCTGGAATTTAACAGGTTCCTGGACTATTACCGTAACGCAGAGGATCTTAATATAGACTTTTCCAGGAAAGACCACAACAGGGGCAGGGATAATGATAAGGATGCGGAAAGTATATTTATTAACCTGGGAACTATTGACGGCTTTAATAATGCACGGATGCTTAAATACTTTAAAGAAATAACATCACTTCCGCCAGATGCTTTTAAGCGTATAAATATTAAAGGCGTGTACTCTTTTGTTGATGTAAAATCAAAATACCTGGCTGTTTTTATTGAAGCTTTTGATAATGAAGTTTTTAAGGGCAGGAAAGTCAGGGTGGACAGTTCAGAAAGAAACAAAAGTAAAAAAACTTTTTCACCTGGTAAGAGAAAAAATTTTAAAAATATTAAGTCAAGACAATAAGGAACAGATTATTAAAGGTTATAATTATGGAAATTCGAAATGTGGCAATTATTGCCCATGTTGATCACGGAAAGACCACTCTTGTGGACTCATTTCTGCGACAGTCAAAAACAAAATTAAACAAGGAAGATGCCATTGCCGACTGTATAATGGACAGTAATGAACTTGAAAGGGAACGTGGCATAACAATATTCTCAAAAAATGCATCTGTAATGTGGCGCGGCACAAAAATTAATATTATAGACACCCCGGGCCATGCTGATTTTGGAGGGGAAGTTGAAAGAGTTTTAAAAATGGCCGAAGGTTCACTGCTCCTGGTCGATGCACAGGAGGGCCCTATGCCCCAGACAAGATTCGTATTAAGAAAAGCGCTGGAACTTAATCATAAAATCATTGTGGTGATAAATAAGATAGACAAACCCAATTCAAACATCAATAAAGCATTAAACGACACTTTTGACCTTTTTATCGATCTTGGAGCAGATGAAAAAACTGCAAATTTTCCGGTTGTTTATACCTCTTCAAGAATGGGTAAATCTGGTTTAAAGCCGGACTTGAACCTGATGCAGGATATTACTCCTTTGTTTGACGAAATTATAAACTATATTCCTGCCCCTGGCGGTTGCGGGGAACTGCCATTGCAGATGCTTGTTACTTCAATAAGCTGGGACAATTACAGGGGACGCATGGCAACATGCCGAATATATAACGGGAAGATTGAAGAGGGCCAGGAAGTAATGCAGATAAACCGGGAAGGCAAGAATAAAAAATACCGGCTCACATCACTTATGACTTTCCAGGGGCTGGCCAGGCATGAAATCAGCCAGGCAGCAGCAGGGGAAATTGTGGCAATTTCCGGTATCCCGGATATTATGATTGGTGAAACAATTGCTGATATTGACACACCTGTGGCCCTGCCGCTTATAGAGATTGATGAACCAACAGTCAAAGTAATTTTTTCTGTTAACACATCTCCTTTTGCAGGAAAGGAGGGCCAGTTTAGCACTTCAAGGCAACTCAGGGAAAGATTATATAAAGAGCTTGAGAACGATGTTGCGTTAATGATAGAAGATAATCCTGCGGGTGGCTGGATAGTCTCAGGTAGAGGTGAATTTCACCTGGCTATTTTTATTGAAAGGTTACGCAGGGAGGGTTATGAGCTGCAGGTTTCCCAGCCCCAGGTAATAGCAAAAATTATCGATGGGAAAAGATATATACCTTATGAAGAAATTTTTATATCAGTTCCTGAGCAGTATTCCGGCTCGGTTATACAAAAACTCCAAAGCCGTTATGGCCTGTTAAAAAAAATGGAAATAAGCGATGGGTTTAAATACCTTGAGTTTATAATACCCACACAGGGCCTGTTCGGGTACAGGCGGGACTTTATGACAGATACCCGTGGCAACGGCACAATGAACAGTCTTTTTTATTCTTACCTTGAGGATAAGGGCGAATGGAAAAAAAGGGAAAGAGGTTCGATGGTTGCATGCGAAAGCGGGACAACGCGTTTATACGGATTGACCAATGTGCAGGACAGGGGAGAATTATTCTATGGGCCGGGTTCCAGCGTATACAAAGGGCAGGTAGTAGGCCAGAATTCCCGCAAAGAGGATATATGGGTAAATGTCTGCAAGGAAAAACAGCTGTCAAATATGAGGTCAAAAGGCGATGGCGGTATGGAACATTTTAATGTTCCCCGGACAATGAATCTTGATGATGCCCTGGAATATATTGATGATAGCGAACTTGTTGAGGTGACCCCAAAATCCATACGCATACGCAAAATAGCATTAAGCGAGCTGGAAGCAAAAAGAAGCAGGAAGGTTCTTGTGTCATAAGTTATGCTCATGAAAACTTGAGTTTGCTGCTCCTGGTTGGCCAAATAATAGAAAAAACTTTGCTATAGATCTGAAATATATCCCTGCTATGCTGAAATGGTCAGTTATCCAAAAAGATATATCTAAAGACCCTTTATTGACATATTGTAGGACATAATGTATATTAATTGTAGCATTTAAATTGCATTATACATCTAAAATCTATTCATAAAATTAGTTATTACTTGAGATTATAAAAATAATAAGTATTCAAAAATAGAAAGGCAATATATGAAATTCATAAGCGTAAGGGATTTCAGGATAAGACCTGGTGATATCTGGAAACAACTGAAAACCAATAAGGATATAGTCATTACTTCAAACGGCAAACCGATTGCTATCTTAAATACGGTAGACGACACAAATCTCGAAAGCTCCATGGCTGCATTAAGAAGAGCAAGGGCGCTAATGGCACTTGAAGAGTTGCAAAAAAGTGCTGCATCCAGGGGTCTTGACAGGCTGACAGATGAAGACATAGAAAAAGAAATTAAATCAGCAAGAGCGGGGAGAAACAGGTGATTATAGTTGCTGATACCAATGTCATTGTTTCTGCGCTGATTAAGCCCTTTAGCGATTCTGCCCAAATATTGAATATGGTCCTTTCAGGCAAGGTAAGGCTTGCATATGATACCAG
>CAZGTW010000102.1:0-4450 GCA_964528815.1 uncultured Actinomycetota bacterium
ATATTGGAATATTTGCTCTAATATTCAACCTGTCAGGGTTAAAACTTGATATAGGGGCAAGGGACAGAAATATGGTTTATTTTAACCTGAAATAAAAAATCTTAATTAAATTAAAAATGGGAGGTTTATAAAAATGAATGAAGAAAGAAAAAAGATTTTAGAAATGCTTGCTGATGGTAAAATAACTGCTGATGAGGCAGACAGGCTCCTGACTGCAATTTCACAAAACAGCCAAAACAGCACAGCTGAGACTTCAAGGACTTCTCTGCCAAAATACTTAAGGGTCATGGTCGAACCCGGACCTGAAAGTGAAAAGGCGGACAGGGTAAATATCAGGGTGCCGCTAAAGCTTATCCGTGCTGGACTTAAGCTTGCCTCATTGATACCAAAAAATGCCCAGGACAAGGTCAACCAGGCGTTGAATGAAAAAGGAATTGATGCTGACCTTAGCAAAATAAAACCTGAGGACCTTGACGAAATAATAAGGCAGCTTGACGATATCTCAGTAGATGTTGAAGGCAAGGAAACTGTAAAGATATACTGTGAATAGTGGAGAACAACAGCGACATCATGGATAAATATATTGCAGAGCAGGACTCACTTAAAAAACATGTGGTGCCAGCCTGGTTTGAAGATGCCAAGTTCGGCGTGATTGTTGGCTGGGGCATATATTCAATACCTGCATTTGCCCCGACAGGGAAAACCTCAAATGAAATAATATCAAATGATGGCTGGCAGCAGTATTTCATAAATACCCCTTATGCTGAATGGTATTCAAACTCCATAAAAATAGCAGGCTCGCCCGCAGCAATTTATCATGAGAGCCATTATGGCAGGGACTTTGCTTATGATGATTTTGCACCGCGCTTCAAACAACATATCATAGAATGGGACCCGGGCAAATGGGCAGATTTCTTTGAAAAAATCGGTACCAGATATGTTGTTTACTGGGCAAAATTTCATGACGGGTTTTTAATGTGGCCAAGCAAGTACAAGTGCCCGGTAAAGAAAGACTGGTACAGTGAGCGTGACACAGTAGGGGAGCTTGCCGGTGCAGTCAGGGCAAAGAAAATCAGGATGGGCATATATTATTCAGGCGCGCTTGACTGGGCCTTTACAGACAAACCGGTAAAAGACCTTGTGGACCTTATGACAGGCGGTCCTGCCACAAGCGAGTACGGAAATTATGTTGACAACCACTACAGGGAACTCATAGACAGCATTGCGCCCGATATTCTCTGGAACGACATAGCATATCCTCCCGCAGGAAACCGTGAGCAAATTATAGCCCATTATTACAACACTGTCCCCGACGGTTGCATCAATGACAGGTGGGTAAAATATGACGCAAGGATGTCCATACTTAAAATGCAGCCTGCAAGGGCTCTTGTAAACTGGATGGGAAAAAGGGTGATGAAGGCGGGTAAAACGGGCATGCCTTCAAATATACACTATGATTTTTCAACCCCGGAATTTACAACATTTAAGACCGTTCAGCAAAAAAAATTCGAGTCCATACTTAGCTTCGGGACAAGCGTTGCATACAATGCCCAGGAAAAAGACAGCGACTATCATTCAGTAAAGCAGATGATATGCTGGTTCTGTGACATAATAAGCAAAAACGGAAACCTGCTCCTTGTAGTTTCTCCCAAGGCTGACGGCTCAATACCCGAAATACAGTCCTGCAGGATGCTTGAGTTTGGCAGATGGGTAAAACATAACAGTGAGGCAATATTCGGGTCCAGGCCATACTCGGTGAGCCAGGGAACAACAGAAGATGGGACTGAGCTTCGATATACTGTAAATAATAATTCGCTTTATGTTTTTATACTGGGTGATGCTAGCAGTAAAGAGATTATGATAAAGGGAATAAATCCTGCATCTAATGCGGAAATATCACTGCTGGGGATTGGCCAGCAATTGAAATGGCAAAATAAATCAGAAGGGGTTCAAATACAGCTGCCCCTCCAGCCCAAAAAAACAGATAAAACTAACGGGAGTGCAAGCAGTATTTCCAGCCTTGGCCCGGTGCCCGTATTTAAAATAAGTCCAATGCCTTAAAAGACACTGATCAGGGTGAGCGTAATCCGCATTACTTATTTTTTTCGAGGAAACTTAAAATAAATTTGCAGTATTTTGCATATTGAGAAATTGCGTCTTTTACAGATTCATAAATTATTTCATCCTTAGTATCATTATATTCATGGACAATCCTGTTTCTAAGACCTGCGCTTGGCGCTATCTCTTTTGCAAAATTTTCCTTATATAAACCCAGCTTAGAAAGCGCATAAAAAGTATCTTCATAACCTCTTATAATTTCAGCCCCGGTTCCAATTTCAGATATAATATGCTGGTTTACATCAATAGCCCGCATAATTATTTTTTCGAGGGCCCTTTCCACAGAATATCGCTTTAAAAAATCCTCTGATATCTCAGCAAAAGTATACTGGCTCAAATCTTCAAGCTTGCTTATTTCTTCCTGTATGAGTTTTATTTTTCTTGTAATAAAAACTGTATCAAGCATATTTCTTATTCAGATATTTTTGGTATTTTGACACCTGGAATTCTTCCAGTTTGAATAAATCTTTTGCATCATGATAAAACTTGAAAGCATATGCACGGAACTCACTGTAATCCTGCAAATTGCCATATAATAATTGTGAATCCTTTGCTATCTGGTAACAAAATAAAGGATCCAGCTTTCGCATTGGCTTAATATCCAGCTCACTTTCAGGGTAGCTACTAAAAACTTCTTCAAGCTCTGAATAAATATCAAGGTATATATCAGGACCGGCAGGCCCTTTGCAGAGATAAGCAATATCAATATCACTTCCCTTTTTCTGCTTGCCTGTAGCATAGGAGCCATGCAGCAGCAGCAATTTCAGGTTATATTTTTTGCCGATATCATCAATTTTTATTTTCTGTTTTTTAGTCAATTCCATATGAAATTTCCCCATAAAGTATTATTTCATTGTATAATAAAATATGATTAATTTATAGGATATCTCTTAAGGTGACAGCTCTTTGAAAGTCATAAATTAAGCATTAATTAAATGTATTTTTAAAAAATAAAAACCTGATCGAAGGAGGGTCTAGTATGGCAGATGAAAATGGAAAGTACGAAAGAGCCAAGAAAAGGGTAGACGAGATTAGGGGATTTTATACCCACGCAATAGTCTATGTTTGCGTAAATCTTGTCTTATTTCTCATCAACCTCTTCTTAAGCCCTGGTGGCTGGTGGTTTTTCTGGCCGCTTATCGGATGGGGCATAGGGCTGTTTTTCCATGCCATGGGAACATTTGTCTTTAACAAATTTCCCGGAAAAAAATGGGAAGATAAAAAAATTGAAGAGCTGATGAAAGATATGGACAAGAAAGGTTAAATATGAAATACAGGATACTTGGAAAAACCGGTTTTAAAATCTCTGAGGTTTCACTTGGCACATGGCAGCTTGGAGGCAGATGGGGAGATAATTTTAATCCAAAAACTGCCCGCGAAATACTGGAAAAATCTGTTGAAAGTGGCATAAATTTTTTTGACACGGCCGATGTTTACAATAATGGTTTAAGCGAAACAGAAATCGGAAAATTTTTAAAAAAAGCGCCACTAAAAGTATATGTTGCGACAAAATGCGGAAGAAAGTTGAGCCCCCATGTTGCTCAGGGATATAACAGGGAAAATATTACACAGTTTATAGATGAAAGCCTTGCCAGGATGCAAGTCGAGGCAATAGATTTGATCCAGCTTCATTGCCCGCCGGAAGAAGTCTATGATAACAGCGAAGTTTTTGAAGTGCTTGATGACATAAAAAAAGCGGGAAAAATACTCCATTATGGGGTAAGTGTTGAAAAAGTCGAAGAAGCATTAAAAGCAATGAAATATCCTGGTGTGGCAAGTGTCCAGATAATCTATAATATGTTCAGGTTAAAACCCGGCGAGGAATTCTTTGAGCAGGCTTACAAAAATGATGTAGGAATAATTGTAAGGGTGCCTCTTGCAAGCGGCCTCTTAACAGGAAAATTAAGAAAAGACACACAATACGGAGAAGGCGATCACAGGTTTTATAACAGGGAAGGGAAGTTATTTGACAAAGGGGAGACTTTTTCGGGCGTACCGTATGAAACCGGACTTGCTGCAGCAGAGGAATTAAAGAAAGTCTTTAAAGACGATGACCTGACCAAATATGCAATAAGGTGGATACTGGATAATAAATATGTCAGCTGTGTAATTCCCGGCATGAGCAATGAGGCACAATTAAAATCAAATATTGCCGCCTCCGGCATAAAACCACTCCTGCCTTCTCAATCAGACGCAGTGCAGAAGATATATGAGAAGTACATAAAGGAATTTGTGCACCATTTATGGTAAAAAAATATTTACTTGCATTTTCCTGCAAGTGGCGCCATTTTTGCCTTTAAAATTCTATCTACGCTTAAAAGAAGGGGGTTGG
>CAZGTW010000103.1:0-4412 GCA_964528815.1 uncultured Actinomycetota bacterium
CTTCGTCGGTCTGCCTCTGGTTGGCGCCGCTATCGAGCCATTTAAAAGTCTTACACACAAGAAGTGACGGCCCAAGCCCACTACCTGCTCTTTTAATAAGGCCAGCTGCTTCGCTATAAACAGTGTCGGGATCATTTCCATCACAATTTATCCCGGGTATGTCATACGCTTTTGCCCTGTCAGCGATATCTTTTACTGCTGTGACATAATCATTATTGTCCCAAAGCTGCTTATTATTGAACTCAATAGTAAAAATCAATGGAAGTTTTTTAAGCGCAGCCATATTAAGAGCTTCATGAAAAGTGCCCCTGTTTGTTGAGGCCTCTCCACCAAAAACTGCTGCTACCTGGCCCCGGCCGTTTTGTTTTGCTGCAAAACCCGCTCCGCATCCCAGCACCCAGTTGGCCCCGACAATTGCATTTCCTGCTATTGTATTGGCCCCCATATCAGCAAGATGTATCTGGCCGCCTTTTCCGCCAAGGATACCGGTTTTTTTCCCGTATAGTTCTGCCCAGAGCCTTTTGAGGTCCCCTCCGCGGGCAATATAGTGGCCGGCTCCCCTGTGGCCCGTTACAACAAAGTCACTGCTGGAAAGCGCCTCTGAAAAACCTGCAGGTATTGCTTCCTGGCCAAGGCATGGAAGAACATGGCCGCCGATTTCCCCTTTCTTATATAGCATTACCATTCTCAACTCAGACTCCCTGATTAAAAGCAGTTTTTCATACATCCTTATGCGAATTTTAGTATCAGGTATCAATATTAACTCCTTTCAGGAATTGTAAACACAGTTCTTAGACAGTGCACATAAATCAATGATTATAAGTGATTATAAATAATACAATATATATTGTTATAAGGGTATGCTAACGGGTGTCATTTGGGTGATTTTATGAAAAATGGTTCTGCTATAGATGGTTTTGCTACAGGTAATTTTACAAAAGTTGGCAGGTTTTAATTTGTTTGTATTATGTGAAATGTAAATATAAAATTAAAGTTTATATAAAATAATTATAAATGGGCCCAGTGCCCGTAAAAATAATGCAGGGAGGGAAATTTATTGGAACTTACATTTTACCTGCCCACTAAAATCATTATGGGTAAACACTGTGTTTTACAAAATGCCGGCTTGTTTTCAAAAACAGGGAAAAGGGCTTTTGTAATAACATACCCGGTGTGTTATGAAAATGGTTCAGTTGATGATATTGGGACTGTGCTTGAACAACAGGGCATAGAATACCTGGTAACTTCAGAGGGCCCTGCAAATCCCGAGCTTGGCCAGATGAAAAAGTTTGGTGACACGGCAGCAGATTTTGGTGCCGATATGATAATAGGGATAGGCGGGGGCTCGATTCTTGATACTGCCAAGACCGCAGCAGTGCTGGCAGCAAACAAAATACCACCCGGCGAGCTTTACTTAAACAAATATGAAAACAGGCCGCTGCCAGTAATCTGCATACCAACAACAGCAGGCACAGGAAGTGAGGTCACGCCTTATTCCGTCCTTACAATAAAGGAAAAAAACATAAAGAAATCTTTCGGTAACGAAGACCTGATGAGCCCGGTATTTGCGTTCCTTGATGCAAGATACACTGAGACGCTGCCGGCACAAATTGCAGCAGACTGTGCTGTAGATGCGCTTTCCCATGGAATAGAAGGATATTTGAGCACAAAAAGCAACTGGGTCTCCGATATGGTAGGCATGGCAATATTTAATAATTTCAAAGACTGCACCCCGGCGCTGCAGGAGGGTGTTTTTACGTTTGAAGAAAGGGAAAAGCTGCTTTTTAATGCTGCACTTTCAGGCATAATGATAAATCATATGAGGACCCTTGCCGTACATGCCATGGGTTATCCTCTTTCAATACACAGGAAACTCTCCCACGGATGCGCCTGCGGGGTGCTGCTGGGCTCATTTATGAAATACATATACGGGGAATGCAGCAAAAAAGCTGATGCAATGTATGCTGCCCTTGGTGTAAAAGATACGGAAGGTTTTTCGGCGCTAATATCTTCTATTCTTAAATATACTGATAATTATTCAATAAGCGAACTTGAAAAATACACACTTGAAAGCTTTGAAGCGGCTGCAGCAAAACCAAACCCCCGCGCCGTTGACAGGCAGGCGGTCCTTGAAATATATAAAAGGGCCCTGTTGTGAAAGCTATTAAAAAAGGCGGATATTTAAATTAAATATCCGCCTTTTAATTTATCTTACTGCAGGTTACCCTGCACCATTGGCATTCCTACATCATAGGTCCCATGCCGCCGCCGTATCCGCCGCCTGGTGGCATTGGAGGTGTTTTATCCTTTTCAGGCTTTTCAGCAACTATTACTTCAGTGGTCAGCAGAAGTGCAGCAACTGATGCAGCATTCTGGAGAGCGCTTCTTGTAACTTTAGCCGGGTCGATGATGCCGGCATCTATCATGTTTACATATTTGCCGTTTAATGCATCCAGGCCTTCGCCTTCAGGAAGTGATTTAACTTTTTCAACTACAACTGAACCCTCAAATCCTGCATTTGCAGATATCTGCCTGATGGGCTCTTCAAGCGCCTTAACTACTATCTGTGCGCCTGTCCTGATGTCGCCTTCAAATTTCTTAACATCGATCTTAGGTATGATATCAACAAGCACAACACCGCCGCCGGGAACTATTCCTTCTTCTACTGCAGCTTTGGTAGCTGAGAGTGCGTCTTCAATCCTGTGCTTCTTTTCTTTCAACTCGACTTCGGTTACGGCGCCGACTTTAATGACTGCAACTCCGCCTGAAAGCTTTGCGAGCCTTTCCTGGAGTTTTTCTTTGTCAAAGTCACTGTCAGACTGATCGATCTCTGTTTTGATCTGTTTTATCCTGCCCTTTATTGAGTCAATTGAACCTTTGCCTTCAACAACTGTTGTGTTTTCTTTGTCGACTTTGACCTGTCGTGCCTGGCCAAGCATTTCAAGAGTGACATTTTCAAGCTTGATGCCGATTTCCTCTGAAATAACTTTGCCGCCTGTAACGATTGCTATATCTTCAAGCATTGCTTTCCTTCTGTCGCCAAATCCTGGAGCTTTTACTGCAACGCAGGTAAATGTTCCCCTGAGTTTGTTAACAACGAGGGTAGCAAGAGCTTCGCCTTCAACGTCTTCAGCAATGATGAGCAGCGGTTTGCCGGCCTGCATAACTTTTTCAAGTACAGGAATAAGGTCAGCAACTGCAGCCATTTTCTGGTTAGCAATCATGATATAGGGCTCGTTTAAAACTGCTTCCATTCTTTCAGGGTCAGTCACCATATAAGGTGAAAGGTAACCTTTGTCAAACTGCAGGCCTTCAACAAGCTCTATCTCGATTCCGAATTTATTGGATTCTTCAACTGTTATAACTCCGTCTTTTCCAACTTTTTCCATAGCATCTGCTATTGTCTGGCCGATAACAGGGTCAGCTGCTGATATTGCAGCAACTTCAGCGATTTTCTTTTTGTCTGTTGCGATATCTTTTGAAGCTTTCCCTATTTCTTTTACAGCAACTTCAACTGCTTCTTCGATACCTTTTTTTAAAAGCAACGGGTTTGCACCTGCTGCAACGTTACGCAGTCCTTCTTTTACCATTGCCTGTGCAAGAAGGGTAGCTGTTGTGGTGCCGTCACCTGCAACATCATTTGTCTTTGTGGCAACTTCTTTAAGAAGCTGTACACCGGCATTTTCAAACGGGTCCTCTACTTCGATTTCCCTTGCGATTGTAACGCCGTCATTTGTAATTGTGGGTGCGCCGTATTTTTTCTCCAATACAACGTTTCTGCCTTTGGGGCCAAGTGTAATTTTTACAGCATCAGCTATAATGTTTACACCTCTTTCCAGAGCTCTCCTGGATATTTCATCATATTTCAGCTCTTTAGCCATATCTATCAAACCTCCTTAATAAAATTAAAAGTAACTTAAAGAACTTTCAGCCGCAGGACTTCACTTACCCTGCCGGCTGGTGTGTGACTCCTATTTGGTCACTATTGCAAGCACGTCGCTTTCCCTGATTATCAGGTGCTCAACGCCATCGATTTTTACTTCGGTGCCTGCATATTTGGAGTAAAGAACTGTATCTCCTACCTTTACTTCCATGGGTATCTTGTTTCCTTTGTCATCTCTTCCGCCCGAACCGGCTGAAATGACCTGGCCTTCCTGTGGTTTTTCCTTTGCAGAATCAGGAAGAACGATTCCGCTTTTAGTTTTTTCTTCGCTTTCTTTTGGCTTTACAAGTAATCTGTCACCAAGTGGCATGTAACCCATATTCTGTACCTCCTCTTTTAAAATAATTTTTTACAAATTATACATTTGTATAATTGATTAAAAAAAATCTGGCACTCTAATGCCTTGAGTGCTAAACCATGGAAATAATATTACAAGGAGATAAAAAAATCAAGAAGTTAAATAAAAAAT
>CAZGTW010000104.1:0-4386 GCA_964528815.1 uncultured Actinomycetota bacterium
GCGCCATCACCCGGGCTTTTTGGAATTAACTGCTCCAGCAGGTTAAATGCAGATGTAAACAGCTGGCCCGCTGCAGCAGCTACTTTTTCTCTTCTTTCTTTTTCTTTGGCCTGCAATTTTTGTTTTTCAAGTTCGCTAATATCAAGAGGCGCTTCATCGGGGCGGCCCAGCAATATTTCCAGCCTGCGCTTGAGCGCCTCAGCGCCGCTTGTTATATCTACTTTTGTAATTTTACTTTTAATATCAAGGGCTGCCAGTGCAATCTCTTTTTTTGCTGAAAGCGTATTTAGCATACCCTCCTCAATGGTATCCTCAGTAACAAGTATATATACCTGTACCGGGTTTTTCTGGCCCATGCGGTGTGCGCGGGCAATTCTCTGCTCCAGCACTGCCGGGTTCCATGGCAGATCCACATTAATGACTGTATTGGCTGACTGGAGGTTTAAACCGGTGGAACCGGCGTTTGTTGTTATGAACAATTTACATTCGGGGTTATCTTGAAATTCATTAACCAGGCCTGCTCGTTTTTTCTGCGGAACTGACCCATCCAGCCTTACATAATGCATTTTAAGTTTTTCTAATAACGGCTCTATAAGGTTAAGCATTGTGGTCCATTCTGAAAAAAGTACAATCTTTCGGCCCTCTTCAGAATTAAGTTCTTCAAGCAAATCCTGCAGATATTTAATCTTTGTTGAATACCCTGGCGGTTTTTTATCTACTAAAAATGTGCTGTCTGCAGCCATTCGGCATATTAGCAGGGCTTTTTGCAGGCGCAGCAGATCTATTTCTGAAATATACGGTTTGTTAACAATAGTCTGGATTATCATTTTCTGGCTGTTGTTAATTTCATACTGCTCGTCACTTGGCGGTATTCTGATTATATTATCAGTTCGTTGAGGAAGCTGTTTTAAAACTTCTTTTCTTGTTCTGCGAAGCAAAACAGAGCTGAGTTTTTCCCGCAGCTTATCCATATTTTTATAACCAAGCAGTTTTCCTTTTTCATCAACAATACGATGGATATTAAAAAAACGAAATGATGGGCCCAAGCGGCGATCATCAACAAATTCTACAATAGAAAACAAATCATCCAGGCGGTTTTCAAGAGGTGTTCCTGTAAGTACAAGCGCAAACCTGCTGCGAAGGGATTTTATTGTTTGGGTAGTTTTAGCTTCCCAGTTTTTTATACGCTGCCCCTCATCAACTATTATCAAATCCCAGTTCACCTTCTCTATCATTATAATATCCCGCAAAACCTGTTCATAATTACATATAGTAAAAAAACAGTCATTACTGTACTGATCTGCGCGCTGGGGGGCACTGCCAATAATTATGTGGCAGTCTTTATCAGTAAAACTTCTTATTTCGTTTAGCCATTGGGATTTTAACGAGGTTGGGCAAATTACCAGGACTTTTTTAATACCGGACTGCCTGTATAAAAGTTCAGCTGCACCTATTCCCTGTATAGTTTTTCCAAGCCCCATATCATCTGCAAGAATTGCCCTGCCAGCCCCGACCGCAAAAGCTATGCCGTCAAGCTGGTATGGTAAAAGCTCTGATTTAAGCAGGCTTTTTCTTAATGGATGTTCGGCAGGGTTTTTACGTATCTGATCAACAAGACTATTAATGCGTTTCTGGTAAAGTAAAAACTCAATATATTCCTGGGCGTCAGGATAAATATTAACATTATAGCCGGCAGCTTCTACATTACGTACACATTGCAGTAATTTATGGACATCTTTTATATCGTGGTTTTTGAAGGGTTTAATTACAACCGCTAATTCTGGAGGAACTTCTGCAGGAAGAAGCATACGTAGTTGCAATGTTTTGCCGTACTGCATATGAACAGCAAAATCTTTCTGTATATATGGCGTTTTTTTTATATCCTGGCTGAATTTAAGACTCATCTCGCGTGTTACATTCATGATATGCTTGCATGTGCCCAGGGTGTTTTTCCTGAAATCCGGGCAGGAGCAATATGATTGGCCCCTGTTCCAGCCGCGCAGCGCAACACGGTAACTTTTACCTGATATTGCATTGGTAACAATATAGTCTGTCCACAATATTCCCGGATTATTGCTACTTATTGTCATATTCTCAGACTTTGCGCGCTCAAGGCGTTCCTCCAGAGCTCTTTTTACCAGTTCAGTTTCACTAAGGCTTTCAACTGGGGGCCTTTTATCCGGCGGCCTTGCAAGCCCAAGCGCTGTCTTTTCTTCAAGAATTAGAGCAAATGCGGCGCCAACATGTTCACAAATACCCTGGCACATATTACAATTATAATTGAGTTTCCCGTATTTATTTTCGTTAAGAGTTACAGCAACAACTGCTCCGCCGACATATAATTTAAATAATTTATTGTCCAGGTAAACATTTTCATCAATCGAAGAAATATCAAACCTGCCGCCCTGCATAATAATATTTTTACCATCAGGTGCAAGCAGCCTGCAGGCCTGGGTAAATGTAAGTCTTGATAATTTATCTTTAAGCGTTAATTCTTTTTTTGGCATTATAACTCCATATACATTATGAATATTTATTATCTGTCTTCCGTGGACAAATTTCTTATAATCTCTTAATACTTCTTTTTGCCCTGGCCGTTTTTTTCATGGGATTATTTTATCATAAAACAACTGGGGACAGTTCTTTTTGCTTCAATTTTTTTCCGGTTAAGACCTTTTATTAGAACTCCAACTTTTACAATAAGCCCAAGTTTTTTGAGTTTATACGGACAGTTTTTTTAAAATTTCTTTCATATATAAACTGATGCAGGGATTTCAGGCTTCCGGCAGAGCCTGATTTTTAATAAGCCTTGCTAAAGGATTTACTGCAGCACTTATTATGCAAATCATCCACTATGGAATAGCCAGACTCATCCACTTCCTGCTTCCTGCGATTGCCCAGGCTCTTATTGATGCCGGTTTTAAAAATATTTACAGGCTTGAAGGCAATTATGCTGCCTGGGTTGATGCCGGATACCCTGTGGAAAAGTAATATGATTTAACCTAATTGGTCCGTTCTCAGTAGTCTAAGCTATCTGGATTCAGAAGAAATTCAAATACATTCATCATCAGGAAACCATCTTCCGTATACTGGACACGCGGCGTGTCCCTGGTAATAATGACTTTCTTGAATGAGTCATTTATATGTTTCAGTGGCCTCTCCTCCTGAATTTGCTTTGCTTTATCTAAAATAGCATAGGCAGACTGGATGTAATATCGCCTTGAACCTTTGTTGCATACAAAATCGACTTCCAACTGTTTCCGAACCGGCACTTTCTTTTCATTTCTTTCTGAGATGGTAACACACCCAACATCAACATTGAATTTTCGCATCCTGAGTTCATTGTATATCACATTCTCCATACTGTGTGTCATCTCAACTTGCCTGAAGCTGATGCGTGCATTTCTTAGTCCAAGATCTACATAATAGTATTTCAGTGGAGTCTCAATATATGCCTTGCCTCGAATGTCGAAACGTTTTGCAGATTCAATTAAATAGGACTCCTCAAGATAGCCCAGGTATTTCGAAATCGTTACTGAGGTTATCCTTGATTTTTTAATGCTTCTGAAAGTATTCTGCAGTTTCTGTGGATTTGTTAATGTGCCGATGTTAGATGCCAGAATGTCCAGCAATTCCTCCATTTCACTGACATTTCGCAACCTGTTTCTTCCAACGATATCGCTGATATATGTTTCCCTGAAGAGTCGTTCGAGGAATTCGATTTTCTCTTCAGCATCAGGCAACAGAACCACCGGAGGCAGTCCGCCATACAGAATGAAATCCTCAAAGCCTCTGTACCTGTCGCCATCGTATACAGTCATGAACTCTGCAAAACTCAGTGGCCTCAAATTGATTTCGTCCCCACGACCACGAAATTCTGTAATGACATCCTTTGAAAGAAACTTTGAATTACTGCCTGTTACATAGACATCCGCATTTTTGTGGCGAATAAGACCATTTAATACAGATTCGAAATCACCAAGAAGCTGAACTTCATCCAGGAGGAAATAATACATCTTGTCATCAATCAACTTCTCTTTTGCATAAGCGTCGAAAACATCAGGGTTTCTGTACTTCTTATTTTCACGAGCATCGAAAGCCATTTCAATGATATGGTCCGGTGTCACTCCTTCGTTAAAAAGATGATCCTTGAAAAGCACGAAGAGTAAATAAGACTTTCCACATCTTCGGACACCTGTAACCACCTTGACCAATCCATTATGTTTTTTTTGGATGAGTTTGTTTAAGTAGAAGTCCCTTTTAATCTCCATTTCCCACCTCCATAATGAAAAAATGCTGCATGATGCATTTTTCTTATCATATCCTATTGATGGGGCAATAATCAAGTATTTAAGTAATTATTTTTGCTACATGTTGCATTTTTCC
>CAZGTW010000105.1:0-4294 GCA_964528815.1 uncultured Actinomycetota bacterium
TTCTTCAAGCCCCGGTTCATAAATCGGGCACTTTCCATCAAGCAGGGAGCTTATCTTCTTTTCATCTTTATCAACACAAATAACATTGTGGCCTATCTCAGCAAGGCAAACTCCGGTTACAAGCCCTACATATCCGGTACCAATAACGCAAACTTTCATCAAGACCAGCCCTTCCGCATATACTTAGAAGATTTAAAATTATTTAATAATTTAAACTGATTAATAAAACAATTAAGAAATAATTTAATATTTAATTGTACTTAATTGCAAGTCTATTTAATTTTATACAAAAGAAAAACTAATTGACAATAAAACTTTGAACCTGTAGAAAAACTAAACTTTTTTCTGCTTATGTATCCTTTAATATTTATTTATAACATCGTTTAAAATAAAGCCTGCCAAATACTCTCATGGTATCGGTAAACACTCTTGCTGCATCTTTTAACCCTATACGTCCTGCTTCCCTTTTGGCCTTGAGCTGGATAGGCGCCTCAAATATTGTGTAATTGTTCCTGCTGGCTATTAGCAGCAGCTCCAGATCAAAAGCATATCTTTTTATTGTTACTTTTGATATGCACTTTTTCAATACTTCATTTTTAAATAATTTAATGCCGGTCTGGGTATCTTTTATTGGGAGCCTGAAAAGAACTTTTATTATAAAATAATATGAAGAGCTTAAAAAGCGCCTGTACAAAGGGTAGTTAAGTTTGGACTGCCTGTGCATCTTTGAACCTATAACAATATCTGCATTGTTTTTTTGCATTATCTTATACAGTTCAATAAGGTGGGATGGGTGAAGGTCAAGGTCTGCATCCATGAAAAGCACATACTTTCCGTTTGCAAGTCCCGTCCCGTATTTTAATGCATAACCTTTCCCCTGGTTTGGGAAATATCCTTCGAGCCTGGCCTTTTTACTGTTTGCCTGCGCAAAATCTGCAACTTCTGAGGCAGTATTATCCGTTGAACCATCATTGATTACTATTATTTCATAATCCGGACTGAAATCTTCAAGGACCTTTTCAGTTTCCTGTAAAGTTCGCACAATAGTGGATTCTTCATTAAATGCTGGTATCAGTATTGAAAACTTTATTGATTCAATTGTCTCTTCGGTCCTGCCGGTGGCCATATTTTTTAGCCTGTCCAAATAATAAAACAAAGAAGTATATTATCAGGAATAATACGCTCTGACAACTTATGCTCATGGCGCTGGCTTTTGGGAAATGCTAAAAAGAATTTTCCTTAAACCAGTTAAAAGTAAGCTCAAGGCCTTCTTCAATAGTTGTTTTTGGCTGCCAGTCAAGGACCTTCTTTGCAAGGCTGTAGTCAAGAACGCTTCTATAAGCTTCTCCCGGTTTTGCAGGACCATGGTTTTCAACAATAGAATTGTTTCCGGATGCCTGTTTTAATATAGTAAAAAGTTGGTTTACTGAAGTTTCTTTTGAAGTGCCTATATTTACACAGCCAATAAAACCGCTCTCAATCGCTTTTATATTAGCTTCAACCACATCTTTTACAAAAACATAATCCCTTGTCTGGTTCCCGTCCCCATTAATAACAGGGTTTTCACCTTTTAATATCTTGCTTGAAAATATAGCTACTACGCCGGCTTCACCAAGAGGATCCTGGCGCGGGCCATAAATATTTGCATAACGAAGTGCAATATATTCAAGGCCATAAGTTTTGTAAAAATAATAAAGATATTTTTCTGAGGCAAGCTTTGCCACACCATAAGGGGAAATGGGGTCCGTGCTGTGGCTCTCATCAGCAGGAAACTTTTCCTGCTCACCATAAACGGTTCCACCGCTTGAAGCAAAAATAACTTTTTTTACGCCGGATTTCATGCTGCAGTCAAAAACATTGAGCCCGCCTGCAACATTGACTTCCGCATCATAAACAGGGTCCTCCACAGATATTCTTACGCTTAACTGTGCAGCATTATGAATCACAATATGAGGCCTTTCCTTCATGAATACATCAGCCAGGTCTTTGTCCCGGATGTCTTTTTCGTAAAATACAGCTTTTTTATTAATGTTTTCTTTCCTGCCGTTTGAAAGGTCATCCACTATAATGACTGAGTTGCCCTCATCAATCAGCCTGTCTGCAATATTGGAGCCTATAAAACCGGCACCCCCGGTAATTAAAATTTTCATCTGATGCCTCTTTCTTTTTTCCAATCGAACCAATAGTAATTTTCCTATGCTTCATTAATAATCATCAATATTAATTATTCGCAATAAAACAAATATTAATATCGGGAAATCACTCCTCTATATTTAGATATTTTTCATTCATTACTGCAGGTATAGATAGATCCACATTTCCATATGTCTTTATTCTTTTGCCATCAATCAAAAAAATAACACCCTCTATTTTCGGCACCTGGGTCACTGTATTTACAATAGTATAAATGACATATTCATCAAGTATGCCTGATTCCAGGCTGTTTTCAAGAAACTCCTGTGAGAGGTTTATCTTCACAATATTTTCATAAATTTCAACACCGGCAAGTTCTGTACCTGGAGGAATTACAGCATAATGGAAAGTCTTTGAAGGGCCTTTAAGCAATTCTTTTACGGTATTTTCAACTGCTGTTTTAGCACTGCCTGCTGTAATTTTCCTTTCTTCATAAATAAATTTTTCTTCCTCGCCAAGAGAAGCAAAATAACATTTGATTTTTATACTGGCAGGGAAGTCGTCTGCCTGTTCCTGTATTTTACTTTTAAAAAACCCTATTATTTTCTGCCAGAATGAGTCCCGGGCTTCCGGTTTGACTTCCTGGCCATTATTTTCCTGGTTTGGCTGTTCCTGGCTGGGTGAAGTAGCATCACTTGCAACTTCTGTTTCAAGCCCGGAAGTATCACTGGATTGTGTTTCCTGCTCCTCCCCGGATGAATAGAAAGACAGGAGCTTTTCTTTGACCTCATTAAAAAAACCGGGGTTACTTATTGCTATGAAAATCAGTGTTATTATAACAAGGAACAGTATGAGAAAGACTATAAACCTGGCAAACCTGCTCTTCTTTTTCTTCTTCTTTTGCAGATTCCTTTTTAAAAACTCTTCTTCAGGCTTCATTTGATTTTTGGGACAGGTTTTGTTAACCAGGTTTTAATTTTTATATCTGCTGTTATTCGAGACCCATTACTGCTTTGAGGTTATCATAAGCCTCAACAGCTTCCCCGTATTTCGGGTAAATTGCAAGTGCAGCTTCAAGCTCTTTTTTTGCTTCATCATATCGCTGCTCGTATTGTAACTGCATCGCATTGGCATAATGCATTGTGGCTGTTTCTATGATATCTTTTGATTTATTATATTTTGTGGCGAAAGAATCTTTCAATTCCTGTTTTGCATCCTCTGAAAGCGATGAACTGTCTATAGCTATGACAGCTTTACGGTATGTGCTCTTGGCAAGGCCATATTCCCCGCTCCCGTAATATGCATCAGCAGACTTAATCAGCTTACTTATATCTGCCGGGATTGCTTCGGTTGTCTCTGTGGGAGGGGCAGTCGTCTCTGTTGCAGCGGCTGTCGTAGAGGTAGTTGTTGAGTCTTTTACAGATTCTGGGGCCTTGCTCTCAGATGAAGCAACTGTTGTTGCTGTTTCATTTTGCTGCTGGCTCTGTGCTGTTGCAGCTTCTTCAGTGGCAGAATTTGCATTTTTATAACACCCTGTAAAAGCAAATACAACTGTAAACAATATTGCGAGCAGGAGAAAAACAACTGCGGTTTTTATAATAAAGTTTGGGTAGCCTTTTTTATTTTTGTTGCTTGTTTTAGCTGTGTTCTTATTTTTCATATTTATCCAACCTTTTTATTTGACTGTTTTCTTAAATTTATAATTGTTAATGATTATCCCTTATTATTGTCCAAATCTTATGTAAAAAACATAGAATGTATTATATAGAAACTAAAGTACTTTTAAAATGCCGGCTATTTAAAGTTGTTGCTTTGCTTTATCATTTAACCCGCCTGTTTTTTATTAATGCCTTTTTACAGTATTTTGTTTTTTCCTCATTTATTTTCAGGCCAAATATACATTTACTATTACTGCTTCAGGCTGGCAGTAAAACCTGAAAGGTGAATACCTGCCTGTGCCCAGGCCCCTGGATATAAACAATACAAATTTTTTAAAATAAAATAATCCTGATGCATATTTTGTTTTTATATTACACCCGGAAATTATTGCTCCTATACCCGGCAGCCTCACCTGGCCGCCATGGGTATGGCCCGCTATTACAAGGTCCGCGCCATTTGAAGAAAGTTCGGTAATCAATTCCTGGTCAGGCGTATGGGTAAG
>CAZGTW010000106.1:0-4186 GCA_964528815.1 uncultured Actinomycetota bacterium
TCCCCATACGCCTGTTAAAAACTCCATGTCTTCATCGCTTATTCTTTCGTCATTTATCAGCTTTATTTCATCTGATAACCAGCCGGCAAGGCCAGATTTGTCAGCGATTTCTATTTCATCTGCCATTTCTGTAAATGTTTTACGTTCACCGGCAAGTCTTTTATCAAGTTTTTCAATGCTGCCTTCTAAAGCTGAAGATTCCTTTAATATCCCATCGATAAGCTTCATTCTGGCATCATCATATTGTTTATAGATGCCGTTTCCGCTTTTTACCCTGTTGAATGGATTTACTGATATATCATTGATCGATTTTATCTCTGTGCCTTTTTGGGAACTGCCGCAGCCGATAAATAATACAATTGTCATGCATATACAAAGAAATACTGCAACATAGCGTTTCATATTATATCCTCCTTTTAAAAAAATCTTATGATTTCCGGGGAAAGCTGTAAATGAGAACTGGACTTATAAAATAAATACAGTGAATAAAAATACCTTTTTTGTCCAGTAAATATATTATACTGAACAAAATATTAATTATTAAGTAATTTTTTTCATGATTTATATTACTTTTTAAGGGGAAATAAAAAAGGCGAAAGACTTAAAAAAACTGTCTCCCGCCTTTTTTAAATAATAGCTATACTATCTGGATTTTTCTGCCTTTAGTATTTCCTTTAAAGTTTTCAACTGCATGTTCCCAGGCCTCTAAACCAATATCATCATTATAATACAGAGGTGATTCATTTAGATGTGCCAGAGCTATTTTACCTGTGACTAAAGGGTCATCATTGGAAACATTTGTATGCGGGTCGACAGTGCCATGCTCCAGTTCGATATTAATGCCTTCAAGGTATTCTTCAGGCGTAAAACCCGCTTTGCTGAAGTCAATTCCCAATTGTGCAGCAATATTTTTAGCTTCATCCAGTATAAATTTTTTCATATTCTTTTCACTTTCTCTTATTTTCAATTTTTAATTTAAATTTTTGCAAGGTCGAATCGGTCAGCATTCATTACCTTGTTCCATGCTTTTACAAAATCTCCTATAAACTTTTGTTTTGCATCATCACATGCATAAACCTCTGCTATGGCCCGAAGCTCAGAATTGGAACCAAAAATCAGGTCAACTCTTGTAGCGGTCCATTTGACCTTATCTGTTTTAGCATCTCTTCCTTCAAAAACATCAGCATCTTCAGAGACTGGTTTCCATTTTGTACCCATATCAAGAAGGTTTACAAAAAAGTCATTGGTCAGGCTTTCAGGAGTTTTTGTAAATACGCCATGCTGCAAGTTATTATAATTTGCATTTAAAACCCTCATGCCTCCTATTAGCACCGTCATTTCAGGTGCTGTAAGTCCCAGAAGCTGTGCCTTATCCACAAGCATTTCTTCATCAGTAACCGCATATTTAGTTCTGATATAATTCCTGAAACCATCAGCTTTTGGTTCAAGAACTGCAAATGAACCTATATCAGTCTGCTCCTGCGATGCGTCTGTACGGCCAGGTGTAAACGGGACGGTAATATCAACGCCAGCATTTTTTGCAGCTTTTTCAATTCCTGCGCATCCGGCAAGTACAATCAGGTCAGCAAGAGATACTTTTTTATTTGCTGATTGCTCCGAATTGAAAGCCTTTTTAATACTTTCAAGCTTTGCCAGTACATTTTGGAGTTTTGCCGGATGGTTTACATCCCAGTCCTTCTGGGGTGCAAGCCTTATTCGTGCACCATTTGCCCCGCCCCGTTTGTCAGAGCTCCTGAAAGTCGAAGCTGCTGACCAGGCTGTATAGACCAGTTGAGAAACGGTAATGCCGGATTTTAATATCCTGTTTTTAAGGTCCGCTATATCTTTTTCATCGATTAACTCATGCTCAACTGCAGGAACAGGATCCTGCCATATCAATACCTCTGATGGCACCTCAGCACCCAGGTAGCGTGAGCGTGGCCCCATATCCCTGTGGGTAAGCTTAAACCATGCACGTGCAAAAGCATCGGCAAGCTCCTCCGGATGCTCAAGAAAATGTTGTGCTATCGGCCTGTAAATCGGGTCCATTTTCATGGCCATGTCTGCTGTAGTCATCATTGGTGCATTTCTTTTTGAAGCGTCATGCGCATCAGGGACAAGAGTTGCAGCTTCAGGATCTGTTGGAACCCACTGCCATGCACCTGCAGGGCTTTTAACAAGATCCCAGTCATATTTAAACAGAGTTTCCAGATAGCTATTGTCCCATTTTGTCGGTGTTGGGGTCCATGCACCTTCAATACCGCTCGAGATTGTATCACCGCCTTTGCCTGTTCCCATGCTGTTCTTCCAGCCAAGGCCCTGCTCTTCAATTCCGGCTGCTTCCGGTTCAGGTCCTACATTGGTAGCGCTGCCTGCCCCGTGGCATTTACCAAAAGTATGGCCGCCCACTACAAGAGCAACAGTCTCATAATCATTCATGGCCATTCGCGCAAAAGTCTGTCTTATATCCTTGCCTGATGCAACTGCACTTGGCTGTCCATTTGGCCCTTCGGGATTTACATAAATCAGTCCCATTTGCACTGCAGCGAGAGGGTTTTCAAGATTCCTTTCACCGGAATAGCGGTTATCGCCCAGCCACTGGCTTTCAGAACCCCAGTAAATATCTTCGGGTTCCCAGATATCTTCGCGCCCGCCTCCAAAACCAAATGTTTTAAAACCCATGGATTCCAGGGCGCAATTTCCTGCCAATATAAGAAGGTCCGCCCAGGAAATTTTTTTGCCGTATTTCTTTTTTATTGGCCATAACAGGCGTCGCGCCTTATCAAGGTTTACATTATCCGGCCAGCTGTTCAGTGGAGCAAAACGCTGGGAGCCGGTCCCTGCGCCCCCACGGCCGTCTGCTATACGGTAAGTTCCCGCGCTATGCCAGGCCATACGGATAAATAATGGCCCGTAATGGCCCCAGTCAGCCGGCCACCACTCCTGTGAATCGGTCATTAATGCATATAAATCCTTTTTTACTGCATCAAGATCCAGCTTTTTAAACTCTTCTGTATAATTGAAATCGGCGCCCATTGGATTTCCTGAGATTGGATTCTGGTGAAGCATTTTAAGGTTTAACTGATCTGGCCACCAGTCCCTGTTAGTGGCACCTGATTTAAACATGTTCTGTCCCTTTGCTCCAGTTACCGGACATTTGCTTTGTTCACTCATATTATATCCTCCTTTTTCTCCTTATTTATTAATTGTAT
Organism: uncultured Actinomycetota bacterium; assembly: GCA_964528815.1. Taxonomy (GTDB): domain Bacteria; phylum Actinomycetota; class Humimicrobiia; order Humimicrobiales; family Humimicrobiaceae; genus Fen731. The sequence continues at coordinate 3,213 of CAZGTW010000106.1, forward strand.
TTTCTGTTTTTACATCTTGGGCAAATACCTTTAAAGTAAACATTTCTATCGTTTATTTTAAAATCCTTTAAAGAATTGATGTCAAGGCTATCAATGTTGACTTCAAAATCATAAATATTACTGCAGGTTTCACATTTGAAGTGGCCATGGCTGCCGACTTTTGAATCATACCGTGTTTCGTTGTTTTCAATATTTACAACTTTAACTAAATTTACAGATTTAAACAACTCCATGGTATTGTAGATTGTTGCTTTTGAAATAGTAGGCATATCTTTAATCAGGTTATTGTATATGGTATCAACAGTGGGATGAACAATATTTTCATTAAGGTATTGCAGAATTTTAATTCTCTGATAAGAAGGCTTTATATTTTTGTCAGTAAGCATCTTTACAAGATTATCAATTCTCTTGTTCAATTTTTATCCTCTACTGATAATGATTAAAATATTAGAGTCATTTTTATATTGTAGTAATTACTATTTAATTATAATTATAAATTATAATATGTCAATATTTTAAATGAAAATAGGGCTTTTTCGGGTCATAATGAAGAATACCGGAAAAAGCAGCGAAGCCGTTTTTAAAAAACTTGCTCTTTAAAAAACTTGCATTTTTTAAAATTTCTGCTTAAATATTACATACTTTTATAAGCAGCAATGAGTTTTGCCAATTATTTAAGTGATTTGAATTATTGAAAACTGAATACCACTGAAAACCTGTGATCAGGAATAGTAAGGTATCAAGTAGCATACAGAGAGGCGCCGGCGGTGAGATGGCGCCTGCAGTACAGATACCCGAATGGGCCTGTGAGGTTCCCGGCACAAATCCATTAAAAAATTAATTAAAGGAAAGTATGCCCGGACGGACTCCCCCGTAACCATGGGAAAGGGTATTATCTGTACCCTGTTTTAAGAGCACGGCTTTTGCTGTGAAGTAGAGTGGCACCGCGGGAAGACAACCTCTCGTCTCTACAA
>CAZGTW010000107.1:0-3983 GCA_964528815.1 uncultured Actinomycetota bacterium
TAGTATAATATCGAATCATACCATGCCTCAGTAATGATATTATTAATCAGTGATGCAAGATAAATCCTGTATAGCTGATAAAAAATATTTTGGTATAATAAAAGAAAGAGTTAAAGATTTTATAAAAGAGATAAAATACATCCAGTAAAAGCACCTGTATGCATTTATGAGAGAAGGAAAAAATTTGGTTAAATCCGGGAAAGTTATAACAACCACATGCAACTATGACTGCGGAGCAAGATGCCTTCTTGATGTGCATATTGAAAATGGAAAAATTACCAGGATAAGTTCAGGCAAAAAAGCAGGCCTTAAAATAAAGGCATGTCCGAAAGGGCTGCTGCAACATGATGTCGCATACAACGACCAGCGCATAAAAACTCCTCTTATTAGGACCGGACAAAGAGGGGAAGGTAAATTCAGGCCCGCTGGCTGGGATGAAGCTGCCGGCATTGTTGCAGGTAAAATAAAAGAAACAATAAAGAAATATGGTTCAGGGGCAATTTATTTTCTTGTAAATACCGGGTCCTTAAGCACTCTCCATAACACAAGGGCCGCAACTGCCCGCTTTTTTGGGCTCCTTGGTAAGTGCACTTCATTTTATGGAAATGTATCCTGTGAGGCTGCAGTGCAGTCCTCGAACGCTACTTTTGGAACTCAATTTACCGGAAGCACCAGGGAAAATATACTGCACTCCAGGCTTATAATTCTCTGGGGATGGAACCCGGTTGTTTCCCGTTTTGGTTCTGACACAGAAGTTTATCTTTCAAAAGCAAAAAAAGAAGGAGCCACCATTATCTGTGTTGACCCGAGAAAGAGTAAGTCTTCCAGAGCTCTTGCAAATAAGTGGATTTGCATACAGCCGGGAACTGATGCTGCAATGCTTCTTGCAATGGCTCATGTAATGATCAGCGAAAATATTTTTGATAAAAAGTTTATTGAAAAATACACATCCGGGTTTGAGGAATTTAAAAAATATGTCATGGGGGCTGATGATGGCATAGCAAAGTCCCCTGAATGGGCGGCAGGCATATGCGGCTGCAGCCCTGATGCAATAGTGCTTCTTGCAAGACAGTATGCAACAATTAAGCCGGCGGCGCTTATGACCGGCTGGGCCCCAGGGAGAACCCTGTACGGTGAGCAGTATCACAGGGCTGCATCAGTTCTTGCAGCAATGACGGGCAATATTGGAATAAAAGGAGGATTTGTTTCAGGAGGAGCTGACTTTGTTGATATGGGGTTGTTTGATAAAAAACTTCCTGACAGTTTTGAAAACCATCATATAATTAATAAGGTGGATTTATATGATGCTTTAATTAAAGGAAAATCAGCCAATTATCCTGAAGACCGCAGGCTTCTATATATTACAGGCAGCAATCTCCTTAATCAGTATCTTAATTTAAATAAAGGCATAGAGGCTCTTAAAAGGCCCGATTTTACAGTAATACACGAGCTTTTTCTCAACCCCTACGGCACTTTATGCTGATGTAATTCTTCCGGTCGGGCATTTTCTTGAAAACGAGGATATAGGGCACCCCTGGATTGGTGGGCCGTATCTAATTGCAATGAATCGTGTTATAGAGTCATCGCCACAGGCAAAGTCTGATTTTCATATATTTTCCCTGATAGCTGAAAAGCTCGGGCTTAAAGATTATAATGGCAGAACCGACAGTCAGTGGCTTGAAATGTTGCTTGAAAGCCAGGAAGGCTTTCCTGGTATGAAAGCATTTAGTAAAGAAAATATATATAAATTTAAATACGAAAAGCCCCATATTGCCTTTAAAGAACAGATAGACAATATAAGCGAAAATCCTTTTTCCACCCCGACAGGCAAAATTGAGATTTACTCCAGTGCTTTTGCAGAAAAAAATGATCCTTTTTTACCGCCGGTTCCCAAATATATTCCTGCAAAAGATGAAGCACCCGGCACAGAAGATTTCCCCTTAAACCTTATAAGCCCCCATTCCCAGGCAAGGGTAAACTCAATGTTTTACAACATAGAAAGTTTTAAGAAAATGGAAGATGATAATCTGTGGATAAATACCGGGGATGCCGTGGAAAGAGGAATAAAAAATGGTGATGATGTAATAATATTTAATAAAAACGGAAAAGTCAGAACAAAAGCCAAAGTTACATCCGGAATAATACCCGGCACTGTAAGTATTGACCAGGGGCAGTGGTACCGGCCCGACGATACAGGTATGGATACAGGAGGCTGTATTAATGTGCTTACTCAAGATATAAAATCCCCCCTTGGCGCATTTGCGTCAAATACCTGTTTTGTCCAGGTAATGAAGGAGGAATGATTTTTCTTTGCAATTGTTGAGTTTTAAATATAAGATTACTTTTTTAAAAACCCTGGAACAAGAGAAGGCCAATGCAGGCTGAAAATGATAAAAAACTTATAGCATATTTTTCTATGGAAATAGGCATTGATCCGTCTGTACAGACTTACAGCGGGGGGCTTGGCATACTTGCCGGTGATACGGTTAAATCATTTGCAGATCTCAAAATACCTGCAGTTGCCGTTACCCTCCTTTATAAAAAAGGCTATCTTTTCCAGAAAATAGATGAAGAGGGAAACCAGCTCGACCTTCCATATGACTGGGAGTATGAAAATTTTTTAGAGCCATTAAAAGCATCGGTTTCTTTAAAATTAAGGGGAAGAGATGTGCATTTAAAAGCCTGGCAATACCTTTATAAAGGAGCATCAGGATATACTGTACCAGTTATTTTCCTTGACACAGACATTAATACAAACAATGAAGAAGACAGGAAAATAACCTTTTACCTCTATGGAGGGGATGAAGCATGCAGACTTCTACAGGAAGCAGTTCTTGGTATTGGCGGGGTAAGAATGCTTGCAGAGATTGGATATGATGGCTTAAAGAAATATCATATGAATGAAGGGCACTCAAGTCTTCTTGCAATAGAACTGTTAAAAAACCGCAAAATCGAAAACATAAACCAGCCTGAAACATTAAGCGATGCAATAGCCAGGGTAAGGAATATGTGTGTATTTACAACCCACACACCGGTTCCTGCCGGACATGACCAGTTTTCTTACAGCCTTGTTGAGCATATTTTAGGAGACTATATTTCCCAGGATATACTTAAAAGATTTGCAGGAAGTGATAAACTGAATATGACATTTACTGCACTTAACCTTAGCCGCTATATAAATGGGGTCGCCAAGGCGCATGGCAAAGTTTCAAGGGATATGTTTCCAGGCTATACCGTTGATTCAATCACCAACGGTATCCATTCATTTACCTGGGTAAGCGACTCACTTAAAAAAATATTTAATGAATATATTCCTGAATGGTTCAATGATCCCTACAGTTTAAGATATGCAATAAGTATTCCAAAGGATAAAATATGGAAGGCTCATATACAAGAAAAGGCAAAGCTTATTAGTCTTGTCAACAGCCAGAATGGAAATAAATTTTCAGAAAATATCTTCACAATCGGGTTTGCAAGAAGATCAACAGCATATAAGAGGTCAGATCTTGTGTTTACAGACATTGACAGGCTGGCAAAAATATGCGACCTGCAGGGCAGCATGCAATTTATTTTCTCGGGCAAAGCCCACCCGAACGATTATTACGGTAAGGAACTGATAAAAAAAATAAACAATCTATCAATTCAGTTAAGGGATAAAATAAATATAGTATTTTTGGAAAACTACGACATGGAAATTGCCAGGCAGATGGTGGCAGGCGTGGACCTGTGGCTCAATACCCCAAAAAGGCCAAATGAAGCGTCCGGGACCTCAGGTATGAAAGCTGCGCATAATGGGGTTCCGAGTTTAAGTATAATGGATGGATGGTGGATAGAAGGATGCATTGAAGGAATTACAGGTTGGGCAATAGGCTCTGTTGCCGATGATGGACAGAGCAGCGACGCAGAAGATGCTGCAAGCCTGTACGGTAAATACTGCACCGGCTGCTATTTCCTCCATACAGACATTTGGCGATATGTTAGGA
>CAZGTW010000108.1:0-3954 GCA_964528815.1 uncultured Actinomycetota bacterium
GCAGGCAAAATATACTGGGCTTGCAGGTTTTTATAATATAAATAAATAAATAAATAAGAGAAATTAAAAGTTGATGAGAGCGGGCAGGCAGTGGTAGTTTCAAGTTCAGTGATTGGAAGGATATCACCAGAGGTCGAACAGAAATTATTAAAGGGTAAAATGGAAAGTGCTGAGAAAAAAATCATTCTTCTGACAAATGATGATGGAATAGAGTCCAGTGGGCTCAGGACTCTCTACTGCAAGTTTATTGAAGATGAAAGGTTTGAAATCAGGATAGTCGCCCCTGATAAGGAGAGAAGTGCCGTGGGCCATGCCATCACAGTTTTTGACCCCATAGCTGTAAAGAAAGAATATATAAACGGTGCATTCTGCGGTTATTCTGTGGACGGCACACCTGCAGATTGTGTAAAGCTTGCAATAACTGCAATATTTGAACGCAAGCCCGACCTTTTAATTTCAGGGATAAACCGTGGAGCCAATATAGGTGAAAACATTATTTACTCAGGTACGGTTTCTGCTGCAACTGAAGGAACAATATACGATGTGCCTTCTATTGCAGTGTCAATAGATAATATAAGGGAAACCGATTATACATATGCAGCAGAATTTACAAAGGGAGTCGCAGAAACAGTACTTGCTTTAAATGACCTTCCAAAAAGGATGCTTTTAAATATAAATTTTCCTGATGTCGCACCTGAATTTATACGTGGAGTGAGATTTACGCACCAGAGTGAAGTGAAATTCAAGGATATATTTATAAAGAGGGTAGATCCGCGCGGGAGGGATTATTACTGGATGGACGGTGAATATGAAGTGATCCAGGAAGATGAAGACAGCGATTACTATGCGATAAAGAATAATTATATTTCGATTACTCCCATCCAGCATGATATGACGGATTATAAAAGAATGGATTTTTTCCGTGAAGTCCTTAAATTCTGAAAGGTTTTACTTATTTTCTGGCCCGATTTATTTAATTGCATGAAAAAAGAACTTTTTGTAAAAGACTTAAAAGACGGGGCAAGCATATACTCATCTTTCATAGTCACCAAAATAACGAGAAAGATAAAGAAGTCCCAGCGGCCCGATGCTGCAGATGAGGAATACTGCCAGGTCAGGCTGCAGGACTGCACAGGGAGCATCGATGGCATCATATGGCCCGAAGCTTTAAGAAATGCTCCTGATTTTTCAGAAGCGGATTGCATTTTAGTAAAGGCATCAGTTTCACAATTTAAAGGGCTGCCCCAGCTTGTGATCAGCTCACTTGAAAAAGTCCCTGCCGGTGAAGTTGATTATTCCTGTTTTACAAGGTCGATTGCTGCTGAAGATAAAGAAAAAATGATACTTGAAATCAGGGAACTTCTATCAGGCATAAAAAATCCGGGACTTGCACAACTGCTTGATTCATTTTTTAACGACAGTGATTTATTTAGTGATTATACAAACTCAGCGGCTGCAGTAAAGTATCACCATGCTTATTCAGGCGGATTGCTGGAGCATTCGCTGGCTGTAGCAAAGAATTGTGACATGGTTTCCCGCAATTATCCGGAACTGAACCGGGACCTGCTTATTGCAGGCGCCCTTCTTCATGATATCGGCAAGATAGAAGAGTACAGGACCGGAGTAATAATAAAGATAACGGATGAGGGCGGCCTTATCGGCCATATTGCAATCGGTTATGGCATGGTACTGGACAGGATAAAATCAATAGACGGATTTAATAAAGCTCTTGCAAAGAATTTACTTCACATAATCATAAGCCATCATGGATATAAGGAATTCGGCTCTCCCAGGGTTCCCGAGACCCCTGAAGCATTTGTCGTATATCATATGGACCATATGGATGCAGATATTTTTCATGAAAAATTCGAAGCAGTCGAGCAGGATGAGCAGGCAGAACAAAACGGCGCCGGTGAGAATGATATCGCTGGTGTCCATATGTATAAAAAGAGAAAAATCTCTGAACAAAAACGTAGCGCTGCCCCAAGGCAGGAAGAACTTTCGGGCTTCTAAGACTCTTTTGTTTTTTTGCATTAAGCAGTTTTTACTGCTTTAAACTTTTAAGTATGCTTATTGCTTTTCCGCAAATCCTGTTTATTGCGTCCGGTGCCGTTGAGGTCCATGGAGAGTAGCTTGTGTCAAGCATATATGTCCTGTCAACTGTAAACCCTCCCGTAATAGCTGCTGCAAACACATCAATGCGCTTTGATACGCCCTCAGCGCCTGCCAGCTGCGCGCCCAGTATTTTCCGGGTATTTTTATCTATGACAAGGCTGCAGAATATACTTGATGACCCTGGCAGGGCCCTTATATGTGATGGATATGTTTCAGTTATCCTGACAGCATTAAACCTGTATTCAAGCGCCTTTTTGCTGTCCAGGCCAGTCCGCGCTATTTCCATGCCGAAAATCCTGTCAGTTTTTGTGTCGACTGAACCTTCAAAAATCTCATGGCCGCCGGCTGCATTTGCGCCTGCCACTCTTCCTGCCTTTATTGCATTTGCTGCAGTCGGGATATATTCAAAAGAACCTGTGACAATGTTTTTAACAAGGCAGCAATCGCCTGCGGCATAAATACTGTTAATAGAAGACTGCTGCATACCGGAGACTTTTATTGCATTTTTTGCGCCTGTATCTATCCGGCCACTGCCCAGGAAACCTGTATTTGCAGTAATTCCGGCAGATATTATTACCATACCCGCATCTATTTCGAATTTATCTGCAACAGTGCCGTCACATGGGGCTGCGGTAACAGAATAAATACTTCCTGTTGTGTGGCTGGTATTAAATGAAACAGCTTTTACACCGGTCATTATTTTTATGCCTGGAAGTCTGGCCTCATCAGAGGAGGTTTTATTTTCGTATCCTTTAACATTATTAAGGAAAAAATCTGTAACATCTTTTTCGTAATCATTAAGTATTTTACGGTTGCATTCAATTACAGTGGTTTTAATTCCTGTTTCAGCGAGAGCCCCGGCGATAAGTAGCCCAGTGGAACCGCCTCCGATAATACAGGCACTTTCAGGTTTTTTTTCATTTGTGAAATTTTGAATACTCAGTGTGTCATTTATATCCCTGAAATAAAATACATTAGGGGCATTTGCCCCGGGCACATCCAGGAAAACAGGTTTTGCGCCGCTGCAGATTATGAGCCTGTCGTAATCAAGCAGGATGGTCTCATAGTTTGCTTTACCTGCGCCAGCTGCCAATGCGGACCCGTTAATAAAAGCGGAGGATGCCTGCTGATTTGTCTGTAACTGGACTGTTATTTTTTTTGTAAAAGGGTCAATCGCTGTCACTCTGTGGCCGGTGAGTATTTTAATATTTCTTTTTTCTTCAAAAAAAGAAGGAGGATATGTAAAAATACTGTTAATGTCTTTTATTTGTCCCGAAATAAGATAAGGGAGCCCGCAGGCCCCGTAAGAGATATAATTGCCGCTTTCAAGTACAGTTATCCGGGCGTCAGGATTTTCCCTTCGCGCCTGGCTGGCAGCAGCAAGGCCCGAAGCATTTCCACCTATGACCAGTATTTTTTTATATATTGCGCCTAACATAGGTTTTATTTTACCTTTTTCCTGCCAAAAATTAAATTGCCAAGAAATGAATACTTAAGGTCAACTGCGCCATACTGGCACATTTCGCTGCAGCAAAAACATCTTATGCATTTTTTATAATCAAAAATAAGCTTTTCCTTGCCGGCAATAACTGCTTTTTCCGGGCATATCTCTATGCAGGTATTGCACATTGTGCATTTTGCCATGTTCTGGTAAGGAGACAGCGATAGAGTGTTTCTGATAAATGGAAAAACATATGATTTCAGGAAACGGCTTTTTGATATTGTATCAAGCGGGTTGCTTCGGGGGCGCCTGTAATCTGCTATTTTAAATTCTTCAATACTGCCGCCCCAAATTTCAATATCCCCGGGTCCTGCTCCTGGAAGCCCCCTTGCTTCGGC
>CAZGTW010000109.1:0-3935 GCA_964528815.1 uncultured Actinomycetota bacterium
TACCCAACAGTTGTATATTGTGCCGCCTATTTCAAATATGGCCGGGCCGGTAATGCCTTTATGTGTAAACATTATGTCTCCTGCCTGTTTTGAAAGCACCTTGCCACCATCCATCAGTCCTATTTCTATGTTTCTTAAGCTTATGCCGGAAAGCATGCCAGTGTTTTTATCATTTGTGCAGACAGGCATTAAAAAGGGGCGCGGTTTGACGATTTTGTGGCCGAGAATAGCTGAAAAATTGTAGCCATCCCCGGTCGAACCCGTATTTTTATATGTTATGCCACCTGTAGATATTATTAAAATGCCGATCCTTAAATGGAAACACTGCAGTTTTTTTAAATCCTTTATCTCAAGGTTAAAAGTATGCTTTTTGGAGCTTTTATCATTGCCTGATGATTCTTTTGAAACATTAATCACCCTGCAGTCAGTCAATATGCTGATTTTTGATTTTTTAATTTCTGATATAAGGCACTCAAGAACGCTGCCGGCATTGCCGTTTGCCGGAAATATCTTATTTATACCGTCATTTTTGCCTGATGGTTCATATGATGGCAAAATACCTCTTTGCCTGAAAAATTCCAGAAGTGACCGGACAGGAAAAATGTTAAAAGCATCAACAAAAAACCTTCCCCTGTTTCCGAATTTTTCCACCAGCTTGTCGGTATCAAGATCGACACTGAAATTGCATCTCCCATTTCCTGTTACGAGCAGTTTTTTGCCGAATCTGCTGTTTTTTTCAATAATATAAATTGAAGGGGGTTTTAAATTAATGGTATTGCCAGTGTTTAAGCAGGACCATGATTTAAAGTATATTGCTGCAGAAATGGCGGCCATCATACCTGCGGGCCCTCCTCCGATTATTGCAATATCAGCTGTTTTATATTCATCATTGTGATTGTTGTCCATATCTTTAAGATAAATCCTGAAATTATATATATTTTGAAGCAAGAAAAGCCTGGCCAAGCGATATCCCGCCGTCATTTACAGGAACTTTAAAATTTGAATATACTTTAAATCCCTTTTTTTCCAGTTCCCGGAAAGCTTTTAAAATAAGAAAAGTGTTCTGGAACACTCCTCCGCTGAGTGCTACTGTTTCTGCTCCGGTATTTTCCCTGAGCTTTTCACATATAATTATAATTGCCTTTACCAGGCTATTATGGAATTTTAAAGATATTTTACCTGCAGGTACATTTTTTAAAAAATCCTCCAGCACCTGCCTGAAAAGATAAATATCATCTATAATAAGCTTTTTCTTATCCTCTATAATATTTATATTATAATGAGCGTTTGAATTACCTGACACTGACATTTCCAGGTGAACAGCCGCCTCGCCTTCATAAGTTGCAGAATGCGTCAGCCCAATGAGGGAACTTACAGCATCAAACAATCTTCCCATACTTGTAGTTAATGGTGAGTTGAAACCTGTTCTGAGCTGGGCAGCAAGCAATTTCATCTCAAGTGCAGATATGATTTTTTTATAATCAGGGAAGGACCCGAATATATAACTTTCAAAATCATTATGTATTTTGAGGTCCGGTTTTAAATCCTCTTTCCAGAGATAATAAAGGTAAGTTACGGCCATTCTGTAAGGGTTTTTTATTGTAATTTCACCACCCGGCAGTAATTTTTCAGTAAGGTGGGAAACTCTTTCAAATTCAAGCTCTTCATTTACTGTAAAGACTTCGCTGCCCCATATTTTGCCGTCGTCACCATAGCCGGTGCCATCCCAGGCAAAACCAATTATTTTACCTTTATTTTTTCCCAGCAGTCCGTTTTCAGCTATAACTGATGCCACATGTGCCTTGTGATGCTGCACCTTTATTTTTTTTGCATAAGGCGCATATTCTTTGGCTATACCTGATGCCAAATATAGCGGGTGGCTGTCATAAGCTATGCATGATACTCTTTCAAGTCCAAAGATATCGCAATAATTTTTCAGTGTTTCTTTATAAAAATCTGCAGTTTCAGCATTATCCATGTCGCCTATATGCTGGCTCACTATTGCGAAATTTCCATGAAGCAGACAAAAAGTATTTTTTTCCTGGGCCCCTGCAGCAAGTATTATATTTTTGCCAGTGCTATTTTCAATTTTTACCGGATAAGGGGCAAAACCTCTTGCGCGCCTCATAATCATCTCTTTCTTACTAATGACTTTTAATACAGAGTCATCATATTTTGAAAAGATTTCTCTGTCATGCAGCAAAAAATAATCACAAATATGGCCGAGCTTTTTTACTGCTTCATCATTTCCTGAAGATATTGGCTCCTCTGATATATTGCCGCTGGTCATTACAAGCGGCAGGCCTGTATTTTTAAAAAGTATATGATGAAGAGGGGTGTATGCAATCATAATTCCTTCGCAGTTGTTAAATCCTGACACTGTCGGGCACACAGGTTTTACCACGGGTTTATTTAAATGGGGCTTTTTAACAAGTACAATCGGGGCTGCGGGGGATAAAAGGCTGGCTATTTCAGCTTTTTTCAGCTTATAGTGTGACAATGCCATTTCAATGTCTTTAAACATTACAGCAAAAGGTTTTGAGGGCCTGTTCTTTTTATGCCTGAGTCGGGATACTGCTTCATCATTTGTCGCATCGCAGGCAATCTGGAACCCTCCGAGGCTTTTTATTCCCACTATATTTCCGGCAAGAAGCATTTTTGAGGCTTCAAGTATAGCATCTTTGCAATCAATAATGCGCCCGCCTTTGTCTGCCAGCATAACTTGCGGCCCGCATACATTGCAGGCATTGGGTTGTGCATGAAAGCGCCTGTCTGCAGGATCAGTATATTCTTTACGGCAGTCAGGGCACATCTCAAATGCTTTCATTGTTGTGTTCGGCCTGTCGTATGGCATTTTCTCTATTATTGTAAACCTGGGACCGCAATTGGTGCAGTTAGTGAAAGGGTACGAGTATCTTCTTTTATTTTTTCTGTCCATTATTTCTTTGGAACACTTGCTGCAGGTGGCAAGGTCAGGCGATACGAGCTGGAATTTTCTCTCTTTAACCATTGTTTTCTCTATAGAAAATCCTTTGAAATTTTCATGATTTGAAATGCAGTATGAAATATCTTCGATTAATGCAGGAGCAGGTTTTTTTTGTATTATTTTTCCTATAAATTGTTTCACCCGGTTTTCATCCGGGGCATTGATTTTAACAAGGACACCTTCTGTTGTGTTGCATACAGAGCCGGCAAATCCTGACTCTGTTGCAAGTCTCCAGATAAACGGTCGAAAGCCTACGCCCTGGACAATGCCCTTAACGGATATCTCATATGTAAATCCAACAGTGAAATTTTTTTCATGCTTTATGTCTTCCATAGCGCTTTCTAACTGCAAATTGCGATTTTGTTTTTAATTTTATTTTATTTTATTTATAATTACTATTAAATTAATAGTAATTAAAACAGCATATTTTTACAGCCCATTAAAACAGCATTTTTAAGCATTTTTTGGGCAGGCCTGTTTTTATTCGTATTATTGTATGATTTTTAATCTTTGCGGAAATAATAAAACATGGAAATAATGAAGGAAAATATACCGGAGCATCATAAGTTGCCGGACAGCGCAGGAATCGTCAAGACACGGTTTTATACTTTTGGACAGTCGCCTGGTGAACTAATTCTTGAAAGCGGTGAAAAAATCGGGCCTGTTACGGTAGCTTATGAGACTTATGGCAGACTTAATGATTCCGGAAACAATGCTATCCTTATCTTTCATGCCCTCTCAGGAGACGCGCATGCTGCAGGATATAATAGTCCTGAAGATAAAAAGCCGGGCTGGTGGGATATGCTGATAGGGCCCGGTAAGCCCTTTGATACCAGTAAATATTTTATAATCTGTTCAAATATCCTGGGAGGATGTAAAGGTACAACAGGCCCATATTCGATAAATCCAGCGACAGGCAGCCCGTATGGCCTGTCTTTTCCTGAAATAA
>CAZGTW010000110.1:0-1299 GCA_964528815.1 uncultured Actinomycetota bacterium
AGGAGTGTCACCAATGAAAAAATTTAAAGATAAAAGGCTTGCAGGAAAAGTAGCAATAGTTACCGGTTCTGCAAGGGGCATAGGCGAAGGCATTGCCATAAGGTTTGCAGAAGAAGGCGCAAAAGTAGTGGTTGCAGACATCAAGGTAAAAGAAGGTGAGGCAATTGCCAAAAGGATAAAAGATATGGGCGAAGAGGCCATGTTTTTAAAAACTGATGTCTCAAAGGAAAATGAAATAAAAAATATGGTCGCACAGACAATAAAGGCTTATGGAAAAGTAGACATACTTGTAAATAATGCCGGAGTCGCTGTTGCCACCCCTATAGAGGATTGCACAATAGAGCAGTATGATTATGTCCATAATACAGACCTTCGCGGACTCTGGATGTGCATAAGGGAAGTAATAAAACCAATGAAGGCGCAGGGTGGCGGTAAAATAATAAACATAGCATCGACATCAGGCGTAATTGCCCCTTTTGCTAACCAGACTATATATTGTGCCGCAAAAGGCGGGGTTGTTCAGCTTACACGCTCAGTAGGTGTTGAGGTATGCAAATATAATATAAACGTAAACTGCATTGCACCCTCATTTATTGATACCCCGATATATGAAGAAATTAACTTCTCCCTGAAAAATGCAGAGAATTTAAAGGGCCTGACAGATATTGAGCCCATGGCGAGGGTCGGCACTATCGAGGAATGCGGCGCTACTGCGTTCTTCCTTGCTTCAGAAGACTCAGACTATATAGTAGGCCAGACAATCTTTGTAGACGGCGGCCTAATATCATGGTAGGCATTATTAGTATAGCGAGGAGGATTTATGTTTAAGGGAATACAGCATACAGGTTTTATAACTAAAGATATACAGAAATGTTATGATTTTTATTCAAAACTGCCTGGGGTAAAAGTTGTTTTCCCTCTTCATATTGAAGAAGGTTATGTAATAAAAAAGCTCTCCGGTTATGATAATGCAAAAATCTTGAACTTTTATATCCAGATTGGCGGGGATGAAATAAACCCCCAGAACCAGTGCGGGGCAGCAAGGGTCGAATTCATACAGTATCTTGAACCTGAAGGCAAAAAGGTACTTATGGAAAACAATGACGGCGGCAATGCCCACATATCGATTGTAACTGATTCAATAGAAGAAGACTGCAGGAAATTTAAAGAAATGGGCCTTAAGCTCAGCGAACTTGTTGAAATAGAATATGAAGAAGGCGGACTAAAAGGTGTCAAGCTTGTTTATGTCACCGATCCTGATGACAGGCTTGTTGAGCTTATGCAGTTCCCAAAATAAAA
>CAZGTW010000110.1:1399-3914 GCA_964528815.1 uncultured Actinomycetota bacterium
TTTTATAAGATATTTTATATATTATTTTATTTATTTTATCTGGAGATTTTAATGCCACAATTAAAAAAAGACATGCTTTTGGATATGCTTGAGAGAATGCTTCAGATAAGGCATTTTGAGCAGCAGGTGGATAAGTTTTATATGGAAGGCAAGGTCCATGGCACGGGACATCTCTATATCGGGATGGAGGCAATAGCAGTGGGCAGCATTTTTGCAATAAGGCAGGATGACCTTATTACCAGTACACACCGGGGGCATGGCCATTGCATAGCCAAAGGGGCTGACCTTTCAAGAATGATGGCTGAACTGCTGGGCAAAAAGACAGGGTACTGCAAAGGCAAAGGCGGCTCGATGCACATAGCGGATATAGAAAAAGGCAATCTTGGTGCAAACGGGATAGTTGGCGGAGGCATAGCAATAGCGACAGGAGCTGCCCTTACAGTAAAACAGACATGCTCGGGCCAGGTTGTCCTGTGTTTCTTTGGCGATGGTGCCATTAACCAGGGTTTGTTCCATGAAGCAGTAAACATGGCATCAATATGGGACCTTCCGATTATATACATTTGTGAAAATAACCAGTATGGCATGGGTTTTCCCGTCAAAAAAGCTGTTAATATACAAAAACTTTCAGACAGGGCCGCAGCATATGGTATAAAGGGGCTGACAATTGATGGAAATGATGTTATAGGGGTGCATGATACAGTAAAAGACCTTGCCTCTTCTGTCAGGAAGATGTCAGGCCCGGTTCTTCTTGAATGTGTCAGCTACAGGTGGAAAGGGCACTCCCGAATGGATGCGGAAAGATACAGGACAAAACAGGAAGTCGAGGAGTGGAAAAAGAAGTGTCCTATAAAGAGGCTGCAAAAATACCTTACTGATAGCGCCATTGCAACAGAAAAAGAGCTTCAGGATATTGAAAAGAAAGTGGAGGGCCAGATTGCCCAGGCAGTAGATTTTGCAGTCAACAGCCCATTCCCCGATAAAAATGAAGCCATGACAGATATATATGCGTAAATAAAATTTATCATCTTATTAAATTAGAAGGTTATAAATAGAAGGATTACCATTTATGAGAGAAATTTTCTATCTTGATGCAATAAACGAAGCTCTTTCACAGGCGATGACTGAAGATGAAAGGGTTTTTTTAATCGGTGAGGACATTGGAGTATACGGAGGAGCTTTTGGTGTAACTCTTGGCCTGCTTGAAAAATTCGGTCCTGATAGGATAATCGACACACCCATATCAGAACCGGCAATAGTAGGCATCGGGGCAGGCTCAGCAACAACTGGCCAGAGGCCGGTTGTAGAGATTATGTTTTCAGATTTTTTACTGATGACTCTTGACCAGCTTGCAAACCAGGCTGCAAAGATGAGATATATGTTTGGCGGTAAAGCTAAAGTGCCGATGGTGATAAGGGCACCCGGCGGCGGCGGTACAGGAGCAGCAGCGCAGCACT
The DNA here is from genome assembly GCA_964528815.1 of uncultured Actinomycetota bacterium. Taxonomy (GTDB): domain Bacteria; phylum Actinomycetota; class Humimicrobiia; order Humimicrobiales; family Humimicrobiaceae; genus Fen731. The sequence continues at coordinate 2,857 of CAZGTW010000110.1, forward strand.
CACAGAGCATAGAAGCAATGCTTCTTCATTTTCCGGGATTAAAAATTGCAATGCCTTCAAATCCCTACGACGTAAAGGGGCTGCTTATTTCAGCAATAAAAGACGAAAATCCTGTTATTGTTATTGAGCACAAACTTCTTTACAAGAAAGTAAAAGGGCCAGTCCCGGAGGAGATGTATGAAATCGGATTCGGCAAGGCAAATATTATAAAACAGGGCAGGGACGTAACAGTTGTAGCAACATCTTACATGGTCCAGAAACTGCTTGGCATAGTTGACAAAATACAGGCAGAGGGTATAGATATGGAGATAATAGACCCCAGGACAATAAAACCCCTTGATATTGACACAATAGTAGCTTCAGTAAAAAAGACAGGCAGGGCAGTTCTCATTGAAGAAGCGTGCTATACAGGCGGTTTTACATCTTTTCTTGCCTCTGAGATTTCATTAAGAGCATTTGACTGGCTTGATGCCCCGGTGCAAAGGATTACCGGGCTGGATGCCCCCATACCTTACAGCGTTGTCCTTGAAAATGAAGTCATTCCATCTGAAGAGCGCATAATTGACGGGATAAAAAAAGCCTTATTATGATAATATAATTTTTTACATATTTTCATATATATTTTAAAATTTTCCGGGGGTCATAACTTATATGGATGATAATAGCGGAAAAAACATACAGGTATCAATTAAAGAAATCGCAAAAGAAGCAGGGGTTTCTATTGCCACAGTTTCAAACGCAATAAATAAAAGCTACAAAGTAAAAGAAAAAACAAAAAAAAAGATCGAAGAAGTTATCCAGAAGTATAACTACAGGGTCAATATAGGTGCAAGCAGCTTAAGAGGCAAAGTATCAAAATTAATCGGTGTTATAGTGCCGGAACTCTCAAATCCTTTTTTCTCTAAACTTAATGACGAGATTGAAAAATATGCCAGCCAGTCCGGTTACAGCATTGCAGTCTGCAACAATAATTATGACTACAACAAAGACATTGAACACATAGAGATACTTGCAGCAAGAAATGTCGACGGCCTTATAATGGTGCCTTCCAGGGAAGA